>NZ_AEPN01000012.1:0-91893 GCF_000185925.1 Paracoccus sp. TRP
TCATGAAAATACCTCCAAAAAAATGAAAATAAAAAACGGCAGGAATACGTCAGAACCGGTGCATGATCGCGCCTCCGCCTAAGGGTGGAGGTGACGCAGCCCCCGCCTCGCGCTAGAGGGGTCGAAACAAGGAGGTTCCGATGGACAGCAAGGCCCTGATCACCGCCTATTACGCCGCATTCAACGCCGGTCGCACCGACGAGATGCTGAGCTATCTGCATGACGATGTCGAACATCACGTCAATGAAGGCGGCATCCGGCGCGGCAAAGAAAAATTCGCGGAATTCAACGCCCATATGACCCGTTGCTACAGGGAAGTGCTGACGGATATCGTCATCTTTGCCAATGAGGCCGGGGATCGTGCCGCGGCCGAATTCGTCGTCAACGGCACCTATCTGGCCACCGATGAGGGCCTGCCGGAGGCCAGGGGCCAGAAATATGTTCTGCCCGCCGGGACCTTTTTCACCATCCGTAACGGCAAGATCGCCCGGGTGACGACCTATTACAACCTGACCGACTGGACGCGACAGGTCTCGGCGTGATCCGCACCGAAACCCTGACCGGAGCAGCCGTGACCGCCGTGCTGGATGATCTGGCACGGCTGCGCATCTCGGTGTTTCGCGACTGGCCCTATCTCTATGACGGCGATCTGGAATATGAGCGCAATTACCTGCGCGCCTATGAATCGCCCGGCGCGGTCGTCGTCGCCGCCTGGGACGGCGGGCGTATGATCGGTGCCGCCACCGGTGCGCCGATGGAGGATCACGCCGATGACTTCGCAGCCGCCTTTGCAGGGCGACCCGAACCTTTGGACCAGATCTTTTACTGCGCCGAGTCGGTCCTGCTGCCCGAATACCGCGGCCGCGGGCTGGGCCATGTCTTCTTTGACGGGCGCGAGGCGCAGGGCCGGGCACTTAGCCGCCGATTCAGCGCATTTTGCAGCGTGATCCGCCCTGCAGACCATCCGGCACGGCCTGCGGATTACCTGCCCCTCGACGGGTTCTGGCGCAAGCGCGGCTATGCCCCCCTGCCCGGGGTCGTAGCCGAATTCGAATGGCGCGATATCGGCGAGTCCACCCAAAGCCGCAAACCCCTGCAATTCTGGATGAAAAAGCTGTGACCCGCATCATCAAGATCGCCGCCGCCGCCTATCCCTTTGACTGGCTTGGGGATTTCAACGCCTATCGCGCCAAGATCTCGGCATGGGTCAAGGATGCGGCTGACTGCGATCTGCTGGTGTTTCCCGAATATAGCGCGATGGAACTCGCCTCGCTGGGAGGACGCGAAGTCGCGGGCGATCTTGAGGCTTCGCTGCACGAGGTGGCCCGCCATGAGACAGCGCGCGATGCGCTGCATACCGAGCTGGCGGCACAGCACGGGGTGCATATCCTTGCCGCTTCGGGTCCCTGTTTCGAGGGGCCGCGCCCGGTCAACCGCGCGGTGCTGTTCGGCCCCCAAGGACGGATCGGCCATCAGGACAAACAGGTCATGACCCGGTTCGAACGCGAGGATTGGGATGTTGTCGGCGCGCCAGGGCTGCGCGTCTTTGACACCCCGGTCGGGCGGCTGGGTGTGCTGATCTGTTATGATAGCGAATTCCCCCTGCTGGGCCGCGTGCTGGCCGAGGCGGGGGTCGAGATCATCCTGACCCCCTCTTGTACTGATACAATTGCCGGGTTCAACCGGGTCCGCATCGGCGCAATGGCCCGGGCGCTGGAAAACCAATGCATCGTGGTACATGCCCCGACAGTCGGAGAGGTGGACTGGAATCCGGCCATTGACGAAAACCGTGGTGCAGCGGCGATCTATGCACCCCCCGACGGGCTTTGGCCGGAAAACGGCATTCTTGCCGAGGGGCCGCTGGATCAGCCCGGCTGGGTCAAGGCCGAGGTTGATCTGGACCGCGTGGCTGAAAGCCGCCGCAACGGGCGCGTGCTGCCCTTTGCGCATTGGCCCGAAAGCGCGCAGGCACGGCTGATAGATTAAGCCCGTCCTTTATTCGCCGACCGCAGGCTCGGCGGGCACTACGCCTTCAGGGGTGCCCGCCCCTTCGGGCTCTGCGCCCTCGGTCGGCACGGCCAGACGGTTGTCGTCCCATTCCCCTGCGGCGACCTCTCCGGTCGCATAGCGCATCACACCCGCGCCCTGCCGTTTGCCCATCACGAAATGGCCGGTGTAGACGTCACCATTGGCATAGGTGGCGACGCCTTCGCCGTCGATCTCACCCTCTTTCCAGCTGCCTTCATAGCGGAAACCGTCCGGAGCGATCAGCCGCCCTTTGCCATGGCGCAAACCGTTGACGAAAGATCCGTCATAGGTCGTGCCGTCGGCATAGGTTGCCTGCCCCTGCCCGTGGCGCTGCCCATCGCGCCACGCGCCGTTATAGACATAGCCGTCAGGATAGGTCATGCGGCCCTGCCCCTCGTTGCGGCCGCGTTTGAAACCGCCCTCATAGATCAGACCGTTGGCGTATTTGGCCACGCCCTGCCCCTCGATCATGCCTGCGACCCAATCACCGTCATAGCTTGCACCATCGGGATAGGTGATAAGGCCGCGCCCGTCCGGCAGATCGTTCTTTAGCGCACCTTCATAGACCGAGCCATCGGGGTAGGTGATGCGGCCAAGACCCTCCATACGGCCTTCGACCCAATCCCCGGTATAGACATAACCGTCGGTGCCGGTGAACGTGCCGACGCCCCAGCGCTTGTCTGCGCGGAAATCGCCTTCGTAACGATCGCCGTTGGCATATAGCGCAACGCCCTTACCCTCACGTTTGCCGTTGGCAAAGCGGCCCTCGTAGCTGTCGCCAGACGGCTGGGTCAGTTTGCCCTGACCTGACATCTGACCGGCCAGCCAGCCGCCGTCATATGTCAAGCCGTCGGGCATCGTCAGCTTACCCTGACCCGAGCGCTGATTGGCCTTCATCTCGCCTTCATAGGTGGCACCGTCAGGGTAGGTGATCTTGCCCAGACCGTCCTTGATGCCCTGTTTCCAGTCACCTTCATAGCGATAGCCGTTCGGCTGGGTCAGGACGCCCTTGCCGTGGTGCAGGGCGTTCTGAAACGCGCCCTCATAGACCGAGCCATTGGCATAGCGCGCGATCCCCCGCCCGGTGATCTGGCCGTCCTGCCAGTCGCCTTCGTAGCTGCCGCCATCGGCGTAGGTGATCTTGCCCTTGCCGTTCGGCTTGCCCTTGGCAAAGGTGCCCTCGTAGACCGAGCCATTGGGGAACTTGGCGATACCCTGCCCCAGAATCTCACCCTCAACCCAGTCGCCGGTATATTCATAGCCCGAGGGCAGCCTGTAGGTCCCCCGCCCATGCTGCTTGCCATTGCGGAAGGTGCCCTCATAGACGCCGCCGTCATCATATTGTTTGGTGATGACCGACTGCGCGCCGGCCATGCCTGCGCCAGCCAGAATCATCGCGCAGGCGACAAGGGCTGCCTTCATGGATCCTGCACTCCGCCTCGTTGCTGCTTTTGCCATCGGTTTATCGCAAGGTGCGCACAGGCGCAAAGCCCGACTTTTCCTTTGCCGCTCCCTCGCCTATCACAGATAGCGAAATCCGTTAAGGAAGTGCCATGACCGACAGGTTCCGTATCACCCTTGGGCAGCTTAACCCCACCGTGGGCGATTTGCCCGGCAATGCCGAAAAGGCCCGCCAGGCATGGGAACAGGCGCGCGCGGCTGGCGCGAACCTGCTTGCCCTGCCCGAAATGTTCGTCACCGGCTACCAGACCCAGGACCTGGTGCTGAAACCGGGCTTCACCCGCGAAGCGATGTCGCGGATCGAAACCCTTGCGCAGGACTGCGCCGAAGGCCCCGCCATCGGCATCGGCGGCCCCTATGCCGAGGGGGACCGGCTTTATAACGCCTACTGGATCCTTAAAGGTGGTAAGGTGGCTGCGCGGGTGCTTAAGCACGAACTGCCCCACAAACAGCTTTTCGACGAGATGCGGCTTTTTGATGTCGGGCCGATCTCGGGACCCTACAGTCTTGATGGTCTGCGCATCGGCAGCCCGATCTGCGAAGACGCCTGGTGGCCCGCGGTCAGTGAGACGCTGGCCGAAACCGGGGCCGAGCTGCTTCTGGTCCCGAATGGCAGCCCCTATCACCGCAACAAACTGGACCTGCGCATGGGCCACATGGTCGCCCGTGTCGTCGAAACCGGCCTGCCGCTGATCTATCTGAACTCGGTCGGTGGACAGGATGATCAGATCTATGACGGTGCCAGCTTTGTCCTGAACCCCGGCGAGAACGGCGGCGTCGTCAAGGTCATGCAGCTTGCCCCCTTTGACGAAATCCTGACCCATGTCGATCTTGAGCGCACGCCCCAGGGCTGGCGCGCGGTGTCGGGCCAGATGGACCCCCAGCCCGACGAATGGGAACAGGACTATCACGCCATGATGCTGGGCCTGCGCGATTACATGCGCAAATCGGGCTTTCGCAAGGTGGTTCTGGGCTTGTCAGGCGGTATCGACTCGGCGCTGGTTGCCACCATCGCCTGCGATGCCATCGGCCCCGAGAATGTCCGCTGTGTCATGCTGCCCAGCGAATACACCTCGCAGGCCAGTCTGGATGATGCCAAGGATTGCGCGGACCGGCTGGGGGTGCGTCTCGACACTGTCCATATCGAGGGCGCACGCGACGCTGTCTCGGATGCGCTGGCCCATCTGATGGAGGGGACCAGGCCCGACACGACCGAGGAAAACATCCAGTCCCGCCTGCGCGGCGTCATGCTGATGGCGCTGTCGAACAAGTTCGGCGAGCTGCTTTTGACCACCGGCAACAAATCCGAGGTCGCGGTCGGCTATGCGACGATCTATGGCGACATGGCGGGCGGCTATAACCCGATCAAGGACCTGTACAAGACCCGGGTGTTCGAAACCTGCCGCTGGCGCAACCGTAACCACCGTGACTGGATGCTGGGGCGCACGGGCGAGGTCGTCCCGCCCCAGATCATCACCAAGCCCCCCTCGGCCGAGTTGCGCCCGAACCAAAAGGATCAGGACAGCCTGCCCCCTTATGAGGTGCTGGATGCAATCCTTGAAGGGCTGGTCGAAAAAGATCTGGCGCTAAGCGATCTGGTCGCGCAGGGCTTTGACCCCGATACGGTCAGAAAGGTCGAGGCGCTGCTTTATGGCAGCGAATGGAAACGCTATCAGGCCGCGCCCGGGCCGCGTATCTCGACCAAGGCATTCTGGCTTGACCGGCGCTATCCGCTGGTCAACCGCTGGCGCGACAGCCTTTGAGCATAGAAACAGCCCGCCGTGCCGGAAAGCCTTCTGGCACGGCGGGTTCGGTTCAGACGATGACCTGCATCGCCTTTTGCTGGCCGACGTCAAAGATGCGCTTGTAACGCTCGATCTCATCCTCGGGACCGGTGGCCTTTCCGGGATTGTCCGACAGTTTGACAGTCGGCCTGCCCTCGGCCGCCACTGCCTTGCAGACCAGAGAGAAGGGCGCGAGCCCATCCCCCGGCACCAGCCCGCGAAAGTCGTTGGTCAGCAGCGTGCCCCAACCAAAGCTGATCTTGGCGCGGCCGTGGAACTGGTTGAACAGGTCTCTGATCTTGTCCACGTCCAGCCCGTCCGAAAAAATGATCAGCTTTTCGCGCGGGTCCTCGCCGCGGCTTTGCCACCACCGGATCGCGGTCTCAGCCCCCTCAGCGGGGTCGCCGCTATCGACACGGATGCCGGTCCAGCCCGCCAGCCAATCCGGCGCATGTTCAAGGAAACCCTTGGTACCATAGGTGTCGGGCAGGATGATGCGCAACATGCCGTCATGCTCTTCGTGCCAGTCGGCAAGGACACGATAGGGCGCCTGACGCAGCTGATCATCCGTTTCGGCAAGCGCAGCATAGACCATAGGCAGTTCATGGGCGTTGGTGCCGATGGCCTCGATGTCGCGGCGCATGGCAATCAGACAGTTCGAGGTGCCGATGAAACGCTCATCCCCCAGCCCCTCGACCATGGCCTGCACGCACCAGTCCTGCCAAAGAAAGCTGTGCCGCCGCCGGGTGCCGAAATCGGCGATGCGCAGATCGGGACCCAGCTTGCGCAACTCTTCGATCTTTTCCCACAGCCGGGTCATCGCACGGGCATAAAGCACCTGCAATTCGAACCGGCCCATATCCCTTAGCACCGCGCGCGAGCGCAGTTCCATGATGATGGCAAGCGCGGGGATTTCCCACAGCATGACCTCGGGCCAGCTGCCCTCAAAGATCAGCTCGTACTGACCGTCGCGCTTTTCCAGATGATAGGCGGGCAAGCGCAGGTTTTCGAGGAACTCCATAAAGTCCGGCCGGAACATCTGGCGCTTGCCATAGAAGGTATTGCCCCGCAGCCAGGTGCTTTCGCCACGCGTCAGCGACAGACCGCGCACATGGTCCAGCTGCTCGCGCAGTTCGCCTTCGTCGATCAGCTCGGCCAGACGGATCGAGCTGGTGCGGTTGATCAGGCTAAAGGTGACATGCGTATTCGGCCGGTTGCGAAAAACCGACTGGCACATCAAGAGCTTGTAGAAATCATCGTCAATCAGTGAACGGACGATCGGGTCGATCTTCCATTTATGGTTATAGACCCGGGTAGCAATATCGACAGTCGGGGTCATCATGCCAGCGTCACCCCCGCTTTGTGCATGTCCTCACGCGCGGCCTCGCGCGAACCGTTCAGGTCGATGGCGCGGGTTGCGTCCTCGACCACCGTAGCGCGGAAACCCAGTCTGACCGCATCAATGGCCGACCAGGCGACACAAAAATCATGCGCCAGCCCGACAAAGGTCAGATCCCCGATCGACCGGTCCCGCAGATAACCCGCCAGCCCGGTCGCAGTCTGGTGGTCATTTTCGTAAAATGCCGAATAGCTGTCGATCTGCGCCCGGAACCCTTTGCGGATCACCAGATCAGCGTGCGTCGCGTCAAGGCCCGGATGAAAACCCGCCCCCTCGCTGCCGATCACGCAATGCGCCGGCCACAGCACCTGCGGGCCGTAGGGCATCTCGATCTGAGAAAAAGGGGCGGCTCCGGGATGGTTGTCGGCAAAGCTTGCGTGATCACGGGGATGCCAGTCCTGCGTCAGCACCACGGCGTCAAACCCCGCCATCAGCGCATTGATCGCCGGCACGATCTCATCCCCGCCGGCGACGGCAAGCCGCCCGCCCGGACAGAAGTCCAGTTGCATGTCGATGACAATCAGGGCCTTTGCCATGGTGCCTCTCTGGTTTGTTCCGAAAATTGGTAGGCTCCGGCGGCAGGGGCGTCAATGCGGCAACTTGAATGCCTGCGGGCGGGACGCTAAGCCGATGCCATGCTGACAGTCGCTGCGCTTTACCATTTCACCCGCTTTCCCGACCCCGAGGCGCTAAGGGCGCCCTTGGCCAGATGCGCCTGCACCAACGGCGTCAAAGGCACGCTGCTGCTGGCGCGCGAGGGGATCAATGGCACTATTGCCGGCATGCGCGAAGGGATCGACGCGGTCCTTGCCCATATCCGCGCCCTGCCCGGCTGCGAGACGCTTGAGTGGAAGGAAAGCTCGGCCGGGACCATGCCCTTTGGCCGCATGAAAGTGCGCATCAAGCGCGAAATCGTCACCATGGGCCAGCCCGACGTGGATCCCTCTGCCGCGGTCGGCAACTATGTCAATCCACAGGACTGGAACGCCCTGATCGCTGCGCCCGATGTGGCAGTGATCGACACCCGTAACGATTACGAGGTCGAAATCGGCACTTTCGAGGGCGCGATCAACCCCGGCACCAAAAGCTTTCGCGAATTCCCGGACTGGTGGCGCGAGAATGCTCACCGCTTTGCCGGCAAGCGCATCGCCATGTTCTGCACCGGCGGCATCCGCTGCGAGAAATCCACCAATTTCCTGCTGGGCGAAGGGCTGCCCGAGGTCTTTCACCTCAAAGGCGGCATCCTGAAGTATCTTGAGGAAGTGCCCGAACAAGACAGCCTGTGGCGCGGTGAGTGCTTTGTCTTTGACAAGCGTGTCAGCCTTGGCCACGGGCTGCGTCAGGGCCAGCATGAGCTGTGCCACGCCTGTCGCCGCCCCCTTGCGCCCGAGGACCGCAACCGCCCGGAGTATGAGCTGGGCGTTTGCTGCCACCGCTGCGTGGACGAATATACCGAGGCTGACCGCGCCCGTTTCCGCGAAAGACAGCGTCAGGTCGAACGCGGCGAATGTTTTGGCGCGGCCGGGGGCTGACAGCCCGGGACCACCCGGACAACCGCCCTGCCCGACTGAACAGGCGCCCCTGTGCCGGGGCGCCTTATCATTTTACCGGACCTGACCCAGCCGGCCTGCCGCAATGGCGGCCATGTTCAGGATGTCGTTCACTGTCGAACCGGTCGAGCAGATCTGGATCGGGTGCGGCACCCCGGTCAGGATCGGGCCGATCACCGTCGCCCCCGCCATCTCTTGCAGCAGCTTGACCGAGATCGAGGCTGAATGCCGCGCCGGCACCACCAGCACGTTCGCAGGCCCCTTGAGCCGCGAGAACGGGTATTTCGCCGCCTGCGTCGGATTCAGCGCCACATCAACGGTCATCTCGCCCTCGTATTCGAAATCAACGCGCCGGGCGTCCAGCACCTCGGTCGCATGGGCCATCTTTACCGCGCGCTCGCTGATCGGATAGCCAAAGTTCGAAAAGGACAGAAAGGCCACCCTGGGCTCAATCCCAAGGTCGCGCGCCACTTGTGCGCCGCGAATGGCGATATCGGCCAGATCCTCGGCCTCGGGCCATTCGTGAACCAGCGTATCACCCATCAGGATGACACGGCCATTGTGCAGAACGGCGGTGATGCCAACCGCGCCATCAGCGGGCGTGACGTCGAAAACCTTGCCGATCTGAGCCAGAACATGGGCGTTCTTGCGCGTGGCCCCGGTCACCAGCCCGTCGCCATGGCCATGCGCCAGCATCAGCGCGGCAAAGACATGACGGTCGCGGTTGGCAAGCTTGTTGGTGTCCTCGCGGTCAAAACCCTTGCGCTGCAAGCGGGTGTAAAGCGTCTCGTGATATTGATCGAGATGGCGCGAATTGCCCGCGTTCACCACGGTCAGTTCACGGGCAGCATCGCCCATGCCCACGGCCTCGAGCTTTTCCCTGACGTCGCTTTCGCGGCCAACGACCAGCGCCTGCCCCATGCCGCCGCGCTGCCACGCCACGGCAGCCCGCAGCACCCGCAGATCATCGCCTTCGGCAAAGATCATCCGGGCCTGGGCCTGACGCGCCCGGGCATGGATGCCCTGCAGAATGGCCGCTGTCGGGTCCATGCGGGCTTTCAGCGACTGGACATAGCCGTCCATGTCGATGATCGGGCGGCGGGCGACGCCGGTATCCATACCCGCCTGCGCCACAGCTGGCGGCACGACATGGATCAGTCGCGGATCAAAAGGGGTCGGGATGATATAATCGCGGCCGAATTGCAGTTTGCGCCCATAGGCAACCGCAACCTCATCCGGCACATCCTCGCGCGCAAGCTCGGCAAGCGCGCGGGCGCAGGCGATCTTCATCTCGTCATTGATGGCGCGGGCGTGGATATCAAGCGCGCCGCGGAACAGATAGGGAAAGCCCAGAACGTTGTTCACCTGGTTGGGATAGTCCGAGCGGCCGGTCGCGACGATGGCGTCGGGACGAACCGCATGAGCCTCTTCCGGGGTGATTTCCGGATCGGGGTTCGCCATGGCAAAGATGACCGGATTGTCGGCCATCGAGGCGACCATATCCTGCGTCACCGCCCCCTTGGCCGAAACGCCCAGGAACACATCCGCACCCTTGAGCGCATCTTCCAGCGTGCGGGCCTCGGTCACCACGGCATGGGCCGATTTCCACTGGTTCATGCCCTCGGTGCGGCCCTGATAGATCACGCCCTTGGTGTCGCACATGATGCAGTTTTCATGCCGCGCGCCCATGGATTTCAACAGTTCCAGACAGGCGATTCCCGCCGCGCCCGCGCCGTTCAGGACAATCCTCACGTCCTCGATCTTTTTACCCGACAGCTCAAGCGCGTTGATAAGCCCCGCCGCGCAGATCACCGCCGTGCCGTGCTGGTCGTCATGAAAGACCGGGATATCCATCAGTTCTTTGAGGCGCTGCTCAATGATGAAACATTCCGGAGCCTTGATATCCTCAAGGTTGATACCGCCAAAGGTCGGCCCCATCAGGCGCACGGCGTTGATGATTTCGTCAGGGTCCTCGGTATCCAGTTCGATGTCGATGGCGTTCACATCGGCAAAGCGCTTGAACAGTACCGCCTTACCCTCCATCACCGGCTTCGAGGCCAGCGCCCCAAGGTTGCCCAGCCCAAGGATCGCCGTGCCGTTTGAAATAACAGCAACCATATTGCCCTTGACGGTATAGTCATAGGCGGTCTCAGGCCGCTCGGCGATCGCCTCGACCGGGACGGCAACGCCGGGGGAATAGGCCAGCGACAGATCGCGCTGGGTCGCCATGGGGGTCGAGGCGACGATGTCGAATTTGCCCGGACGGGGCTCCAGGTGATAGGCCAGAGCCTCTTCCCGCGTGATGCGGGATTTGCGCGGGGTGTTGTCGTCGCTCATCCGGGTCCTCCTCATGACGTGGCCTTATGCAATAGACCCGGGGCCCGAGGAACCGGAAGGGGTAAAATGCTTGAAACTGATCTTAGGAAAACAGCGCCCCGACGATTGCCTCCCGGTGTCCGGCCAGAGCCGTAACCGCGGCCGCCAGCGCCACCAGCGTGGCAATCAGGTCATGGCGCGGGTCCCAGCAACCGTGCCGCCGCGCCAGCCACACCGTCACCGGATAGCAAAAGACCTGCGACAGCGCCTGCCCGATCAAAAGCCCCGGCAGGCCATAAAGGAACGCCCCCGCCGCGACCAGCGTGAAATAGATCACCGCGCGCGACGATTGCATGATGAAAAAGCCACGCGAATCCCCTGCCGCCAGCGCTGAGTATTCATAGCTGATCGGGATGACCTGCAGCATCTGAATACAGACGATGGCGACCAGCACACCCCCGGCAGTGACATAGCGCGCGTCATAAAGCAGATCGACAAGCGGCGGCCCCACCCAGGCCAGCACGACGGCGACAGAAAGTAACAGTGCCGTCAGCCCGGCGCGGGTACGCGCAAGCGCTCGGCGATGATCCTCGCCCGCCGTCGGCGGATGCTCGCGATACATGGGGATGAACAGCCGCCCGCCAATGGATGAGCCCAGCATCGCCGGCACCGTCGCCAGAAACAGCCCGATGTTATAGATCCCCAGCTGATGCAGGGTCAGAACCCGGCCAAGAATGATGCGGTCGCCCTGAAACAGCAAAAATCCGCAGATGGTACTGAAAAAGATCCATTTGCCGAATTTCATCACTTCGGCGCGGGCCTTGGGCTCCATCCGAAAGCGGTTGCGGTGGCCGGGCAGAAACAGCCGGAACATCAACAGTTGGGCAAAGGCCCCAAGGACATTGCCCCAGACCAGCGCCCAGACCGATTCCAGGATCAGCGCGGCGGCAATGGTGATCAGGATGCCGATCAGCTGGTTGGCCAGCTCGATCACCGTCAGCCGCCCGATTTGCAGATGCCGCGCGGCGGTGTCGATACGGGTGGGCAGAAAGCCCCCGACAATCATCGAGGTCGCCGCCACCGGGAACACCCAGCCAAACAGCGGCGCGTCATAAAATACCGCCAGCGGCCATGCCATCACCATCGCGGCAAGACAGATCAGAAAACCGCGGATGATCTTGAGCGTCCAGATCGTATCAAGAAAATCCGGCTCATCCCCGCGTTTGCTCTGCATGATCGAGGGGCCAAAGCCCATGTCGCTGAACATGCTGAGCCCGATCAGGAAACTGGTCACCAGCGCCATCAGGCCGAAATCATCCGGGCTAAGAATGCGGGTCAGGATCAGGTTCGACCCCAGCCGCATGATCTGGCCCAGGCCGAAATTCGCCATCGACCACATGCCGCTGCCCAGCGCGCGCGAAGCGAGGCCCTTTCTGCGCGGTGCCTCGGAGACATGCGCGTCAGAGGTTACCTCCTGCTGAGTCATCAGCCCATTCCGTCGGTCGGCATGCTGACGACGCCGGGGGACGGCAGGCCGGGGACCTTGCCGATCAGCCACAGGGCGACAAAGACGCCCACCACCAGCAGCACGATCATATAGATATTGCGCAGACGGCGCGCGCGCAGGTCAGCCCTGGACAGGCGATAAGGCAATGAGATGACCGGGCGGGTGCCGGTCACGCGTGCAAACTGGTCGCCGCGGCGCAGGACCGGATTCAGCAACTCAAGCACAAAGGCCACGGCAAGCGCCAGCGCGATGCTGCCCCCCACCCCCATCACCGCGCTTTTCTTGCGGTTCGACAGGGCGGGATATTCTGGCGGCAGGGCGCGTTCCAACAGGACAAACCGCTCGGTCTGGTCGTTTTCCATCAGCATCTGCTGCGTCTCGACCTGAGCCAGCTGGCGCGAGATCTCATTATAGCGATCCTGCAGGCGGCGCTGTTCGCGGTTCATCGCCTCAAGCTCACGCGTGACCTGGGCCGAACGGGCGCGCGCCTGATCAATTTCGGCCCGGCGCAGGGCGATGCCGGCCTTTTGCTCGTTCAGCTGGGCCAACTGGGCGTCGATCAGTTCGGCCTGACGGCGCACCACATCCGAGCCGCCGCTGCCGCCCCCGCTGTTCAGCCGCTCAAGGTTTTCCTCAAGGCGCTTGATCTCGGGGTGCTCGGGCGAAAGGGTGCGGCGGGCTTGCGCCAGTTCGATTTCTGCCGCGCGGATCTGCTGAACCAGCGAGGCCGAGGGGCGGGCATCCGCCGCCGTACCGCCCGCCTCAAGCGACAGCCGCTCGCGCTGCAGGGTCATGATGTCACGGTCCAGCGCCGTTTCCATCTCGGTCAGCTGGGCCAGCTCGGTCTGCAAAAATTCCTGGGATGAAGGCAGCGAATCCTCATTACGGCTGCTGAATTCGATCACCTTGCGTTCCTGAACCGAAAGGGCCTCGTTCAGGCGGCGCTCTTCCGAGCGCAGATATTCCTGCGATTCAAGGATGCGGGCATTGCGGTTCTCGCGGTCGCGGTTGACGACGCTGTCGGCAAAGTCGTTGGCAATCGCCGCCGCCGTCACCGGGGTTTCGGCCTGCGCAGTGATGACGATAGCGGCCAGAGACATCCGCGAATCGACCGAAACGCCAGGTGCGGTGATGCTTTCGATCTTGGTCGAGTTGCGCAACGCCCCCAGCTTTTCGCTTTCGCTCAGGGGGGAGTCAGCGAAAAGACCCAGCCGCTCGGTCACGTCGCGCAGGTTGGCACGCGCCATCAGCCGCTGTTCGATCAGCTGCACCCGGCGCGAGGCGGGAAGCGAGCTGTCACTGCCCTGCTCGATGGCGGCAGGCATGTCGATCTGGATCACCGCCGAGGCCTGATAAATGCGCGGCGAAGAAACGATAAGATAGAAAGAAACCAGTACGCCCAGAACCACGATCGTCAGGACCAGCGGCAAGCGCCGCCAGACCATCGAAATCAGATCCTGCAAGGATTGAATCGGTCCCAAATCCTGAGCCCTGTCTTGATCAAATAACGAACATTAATCTTCCGATTTATTCAGGACCACGCCCATAACAGGCGGCATGCCTGCTAGCAGCCGCTCGCATTCCTCCATGTCGGCGGCGGTGCCGCGCCGCCCGTCCGCGACAAGCAGCAGCGCATCGGTCAAAGGCAGGGCAGCAAGCGCCGCGTCTTGATCCAAAAGCGCCGCCGTGTCGATGATCGAAATTTCGACCGGGCGATTGTCGTGCAGGCGGGTCATGGCCTGTGCCAGCGCCTCGTCCTGCAAAAGCTCGGCCGCGTTCGGCTCAGCCCTTTCGGGGGCCAGCACCGAAAGGTTCGGCGCCTCGTTTACACGCGAAACCAACCCGCCCAGATCGCCCCCCTCACGCAGCGCGGCAGAAACGGCGGTACAGCCAGGAATGCCCAACTGGCCCGCAACGCCGGGCCGGCCAAGGTCAAAGTCGATCAGCGCGACCCGCGTATGGGGCTGACGCGCCAGAGCCAGTGCCAGATTGACCGCGACGAAGGTCCCGCCCGCCCCCGGCGTCACCGGCACCACCGCCAGCTTGCGCCAGCCGCGACTGCGCATCTCGCGCAGGATACGGGTGCGCAACAGCGCAAACCGTTGCGCAATGATCCTGGCGTGTTTCGCATCCGATGCGGCCAGCGCCGCCTCACGGCGGATGAACTTGCTGGAGACCTGACCCCACGCCGCATTGGGTGCAGTTTGTCCAGCCGGCATCTTGTCCGGTTGATTCCCTGTCGCAGGCGTCAAACCTGTGGCCCCTTTGCCTCTGATGAAACAGTGCCGTCCTGGGCGACGGCGGCCTGCCGATGACTCGTCCGGCACCGGCATGGTAACGTCCAGGTCATTAACGCGACAACTGAAAACATGCCGGAGCACGATGATACGCGGTATTTCCCGCCCCTTTCTGGTGCACTGCCCCGTTGCGCAACGCCACCCCAGGCAGAATGGTGCGCCCGTTCGGCCCACCCCCTGCACCCCAGGCGATTCGGCCCAGAACCTGGCAGCCCCTGAATGACGCCCTGCACCATCATCCTGCCCGCCCATGACGAGGCGGATTACATAGGCGCCTGCCTCGACCATGTGCTGGCTCAGGACCATCAGGGGCCGGTCGATCTGATCGTGATCGCTAACGGCTGCCATGACGATACTGCCGGCCGCGCACGCGCCTGCGCCCCCGTCTTTGCAGAGCGCGGCTGGCGGCTGCGTGTCGAGGAACTGGCCGAGGGCGGCAAGATCGGTGCCCTGAATCATGGGGACGCCTGCGCCGGGCCGGGGATCCGGCTGTATCTGGACGCCGATATCCGCATGGGGCCAAGGCTGCTTTCGGGTATTGTCCGCATTCTGGACGTGGCAGAGCCGCGCTATGCGGGCGGGCGGCTGGTCGTCGCCCCGGCGCATAGCTGGGTCTCTCGTGCCTATGCGCGGTTCTGGCAAAAGCTGCCCTTTGTCGCGCAGGGCGTTACCGGAGCAGGGCTGTTTGCGGTCAATCAGGCGGGGCGCGCGCGCTGGGGTGCGTTTCCGCGCATCATCTCGGACGACACGTTCGCGCGGCTGCAATTCGAAGAAACCGAGCGGTTTCTTGTCGATGAGCCCTATGAATGGCCGCTGGTCGAGGGGTTTTCGCGGCTGGTACGCGTACGCCGCCGGCAGGATCAGGGCGTGGCCGAGATCGCGCGCCTGTTCCCCGAACTGCCGCCCCGGCAGGGCCATGTTCGCCCCAGCAAGGCCCAGCTGGTCGGTCTTGCGTCCCGCGATCCGCTGGGCTTTGCTGCCTATTCCACGGTGGCCCTGGCCGTCCGGCTGGGCCGCAACAGCCAGGAATGGGCGCGGGGACGTTAGTGCCCCGCGAATTCCTGTACCGTCTGCCATGCCAGCTGTTGCAGAACCTCGGCCTGTTCTTTGGGAACACGGGGATAGGGACCCCCGCCCCCGGGGATCTGGTTCGTAAGGCCAACCGGGCTTTTGCCGGTCAGGGCCGCGTAATGTATCATCGCGATATAGTAAAAGCCCCCCGCCTCGGTCGGGTGGATGTCGTCGCGGAAAAAGTCGCGGATCGAAGTCGCGCCCGGGACCTCGCCCGCACTGGCCGCGTCATGCAGACGCACCATGCCCAGACCAACCGGGATCAGGCGCATCGGTTCAGCCCCTTGTGGCAGGTCCATGTTCACGTGATCAACAATAGCCTGCCACTTGGGCAGATCCGCAAGGATACGATCGCGCCAGGGTCCGGTCGGCCCCGCCTCGATATAGTCCCAGGTCTGGTAAAGATAGGGTCGCACCGCCGGGTTCGACTGACGCGCCAAAGCAACCCAACGCGCCGCATAGCCCAGCGTGTCATGATATTCCATCGCCGGATCCAAAGGCACACGCTCGGTCAGGACCAGCGCATCGACGGGATGTTCCGGTAGCCACTCACGCCCGTTCACCCCTTGGGCATGATGCGCATCATTCCACTGCACCTCTAGTGGGGCGCCGTTGATGATCTGCATTTCGACCGGCTCTTGCAGCAAACTCTGCATCATGCCGGGAACTGTAGGGCTGACAAGGCTATGCCCAATATAGACAGCAGTGACGCTTTCAATTAAAAATTGCATAATCCCAGACATATTAACAACTGTCGATTGTGATTATTAATTCCCTATCATGGCATCACCGAATTACATAATCCATGCCGCTCAACCGACAGTTGCCGCATTATCCGAAAATCAACCAGAACGCTGACGGCCGGGCATAACCATCCTTGATTCCGACCATCAGACAGGCATATAAAGTCCCTGTATTTGCTATATAACTTATTGATTTTAAACAAACCTATACTTTTAGTCAGCACGCCAATTCATTCTAGTTTTATTACACATCCGGGCTATACTGCGCCGGTACTGATTGAGGTAGTTTCCAAATGCGGCACACCACTGATTTCGATATCGAAGCTATAGGATCGGTGCTGCAACCACCCTCTGACGGGGTCTCCAGTGAACCCATCGGCGTTCGATCCTTTTACACCCGTTTCCTTAAGCGTCCGCTGGATATTATCGCCGTCCTGATGGCGGCACCGATTGTTCTGCCGGTGGTGATTATCCTTGCCACGATTATCCTGTGGCAGGGGGAAAAGCCGTTCTATACGCAGCCGCGTGTCGGACGGTCAGGCCGCAGCTTTCGTTTGTGGAAGCTGCGCACCATGGTCGAGAACGCCGAGGCACGGCTGGCCGAGCATCTGGCAACCAATCCCGAGGCCAAGGCCGAATGGGAACTGACGCAAAAGCTGAAGAACGATCCGCGCATCACCCGTTTTGGGCATTTCCTGCGCAAGACCTCGCTTGATGAGCTGCCGCAGCTGTGGAATGTGCTGCGCGGCGACATGAGCATCGTGGGCCCCCGGCCGATGATGCTGGAGCAGGCACAGCTTTATCCCGGAGCGGATTATTACCATCTGCGGCCGGGCGTCACCGGGCTGTGGCAGATCTCGGATCGTAACAACAGCACCTTCGCGGCCCGGGCCACGTTCGATGCGCGTTATGCCGCTGAACTAAGCCTTAAGGGCGATATTTCGATCATCGCCCGGACGGTTGGGGTGGTCCTGCGCTGTACCGGCTACTGAGCCGTTGTGCTGCGCTCGACCACTTCGTGGCGCTCGGCGCATCTAAAGCGCCGCCAGGCAATGAACAGCATCGCAGCCGTTCCGCTGACCACATAAACAAGTAGCGCCGCCCAGACTGGCAGATCAAAGGCTACGAACCCGATCACCGCGCCTACCAGCGCCACGGCGATACTAATGGTCAGAATGCCAGTCAGGGTCGTTCTCCTTCAACACCAGGATCTCTGACATCCATAGTGCCAAAGAAACGGCAAAGCGCCAGACAAAGTTTTGAGAGCCGGTTGCCCTTAGGATATTACCCCGCGTCGTTAAACCAAACCAGCCACGGACTCGCTCAAGGTGTTGTCAAAATGCCGCTGGCTGAGCCCACACATTTCCGAGAGGGAGCCGCCGCCTTGCGAATCGGCTATCTGGTGAACACCTATCCCCGCCCTTCGCACAGCTTCATCCGACGCGAAATCGCCGCGCTCGGGGCTTTGGGTTTTCACATCCACCGCTTTGCCATGCGCGGGGATAAGGGTGCGCTGACCGATCCCGCCGATCTGGCCGAATATGCCCGGACCGAACGCGTACTTGAGGCCGGGGGCCGCCAGCTTCTTGGCGATCTGTTCCGGCAAGGCCGCGCTCAGCCGCGCCAGCTTGCCTCGGCATTGCGGCTGGCATGGCGGCGGGCGCGGGCCGGGGAATCCAGCCTGGCGCGACAAATCGTCTATCTGGCCGAAGGCGCCCGTATTGCCGCCCGCGCCCGCGCGCTGGGGTTGACCCATATCCATGCGCATTTCGGGACCAACCCGGCCCGGGTCGCAGCCTACGCGCGGCTGCTTGGCGGACCGCGCTTTAGCTTCACGGTCCACGGGCCGGAAGAGTTCGACAATGTCCAGGCGCTTGATCTGGGCGGCAAGCTTGCGCTTGCCGAGTTCTGTGTCGCCGTCAGCAGCTATGGCCGCTCACAGCTTTGCCGCTGGGCAGCGCCCGGGGACTGGGACAAGGTCCATGTGGTACATTGCGGCCTTGACCTTACCCGTTGGACTGACCCCGCGCCCTTGCCGCAAGGCCCGTTTCACATGGTCGCCATCGGCCGCTTTGCCGAGCAAAAGGGCTTTGGCCTGCTGATCCGCGCCTTTGCCTCGGCGTGGCGTCAAAACCCCGCGCTGCGCCTGTCACTGGTCGGGGACGGAGAGCTGCGCCCCCAGATCGAGGCGCTGATCGCCGCCGAAGGCATGGGCGCGGCCGTCCGGCTGCTAGGCTGGCAGGACGAGGCGGGCGTACGCGCTGCACTTGACGCCGCCCATGTGCTTGTCACCCCCAGCTTTGCCGAAGGTTTGCCGGTCGTCATCATGGAGGCGATGGCCTGCGCCCGGCCGATCATCGCCACCTATATCGCCGGCATCCCCGAACTGGTGCGCCCCGGACATGAAGGCTGGCTCGTCCCCGCCGGAGACCCCGAGGCCCTTGCCCGCGTCATGCTGGACGCGGCCGAAGCCGATCCCCAGGCACTTCACAGCATGGGCATGGCCGCCCGCGCCCGCGTCATCAGGCGTCACGACATCCAGGAATCTGCGCAAAGGCTGGCAGAGCTTATCAGCCGCGCCACAGACTGACGGCCAGCCAGTATCCCTCGACCCGCCCCCAGCGCCCGCCGATCAGCCGATCCCCCATGCAGGCGCGAAAGCGCGCAGGGCCGATCACAGCCGGTACCTCGCGGAAATCCAGCATACGGCGGGTCAGCGGATACTGCGCCTTGAACATCGCCTCTTTGGCACAAAAGGCCAAAAGAGGCGCCGCAGAAGTGTGCAGGCGAAACGGCATGATCGCCTCGGTCAGCCCGGCAGGCTGGTCACGGTCGCAGGGCTCGATATCGATCCCGACGCTTGCCCCTCCGGGGGGTGCGGCAATGGCTATGCAGTAATCGCCGCCATGCGACAGGCTGGCGTGAATGCCTCCGGGCAGGTCGGGCTGGCGGTCGGGCCGCATTGCAATGGGGCGCGTTAGCGGCAAATCATGCCCAGCCTCACCAATCGCCATGCGCAGGACGGTGCGACCTAAGGCGAATTCGCGCTGCCGCTTGGGAACGGCCCGGACGATGGCCACCCTCTCCTCGGGCAACAGCGGCGCGGGCTGCGCACTAAGGGGCAGCACTGCGCAGCCATAACCGACGGGCAGCAAGCGGCGCGCCAGCGCCTCAAGGGCAGCGGCAGCGCTCACCGCGCGCCGCGCAATTGTGCCCGCAAGGCCCGCCGCCGGGCCATGATGTCATCCCCCGCGACGGATGGCGTAGCGGCAGACGCCGCCACGGGCGCAGCCGGTGCCGGCGTCTGGGCGGTGACAACCGGCGGCGCGGCAGCCGCCACGGGGGCTGCGTCATTGGCCGGGACCAAATTTGCGACATGGCGCAGGAAATCCCCCATGACCGGGAAACGGAAGATATCCGTCACCCCCAGCCGCGGCAGCGCCAGCCGGTCACGCAAGGTCCGGTGCAGCTGGATCGCCAGCAACGAATGGCCGCCAAGCGCAAAGAAACTGTCGCGCGGGCCAACCTGTTCGACCCCCAGCACCTCGCACCAGATCGCCTGCACCTCCTTCGACAGATCCTCGGTCGGGGCGGTGTTCGCGGCCATAGCCGCGGCGGCGGGGACGGCCTCGATGGCCGTCTGCGTCGCGACCCCGGCAGCAGTCCCGATCGGGGCAGAAGTCACGGCCCCCGGGACCGGCAGGGGGTTCCGGTCAATCTTGCGATTCGGGGTCAACGGCATCTTTTCAAGCCGCACAATCCGACCAGGCACCATATGGACGGGCAAATGCGCCTGCAGAGCTTCGCGCAGCCGCTTTTCGCACAGATTGGCGGCGCCGGTGACATAGGCCACCAGCCGCTTGTCGCCGGGCACATCCTCACGCACCAGCGCCACCGCCTCGCACACACCGGGCTGGGCGGCAAGCTGGGCCTCAATCTCGCCCAGTTCGATGCGGAAACCGCGCAGCTTGACCTGATGATCGGCCCGGCCGATGTAATCAAGGCCACCATCCTCGCCCCAGCGCACCAGATCCCCCGTGCGATACATGCGCACACCCCAAGGCGGGGCACCATCCGCCGGGACGAAAGGATCGGGACGGAAGGCCGCCGTGGTCAGATCCTCACGCTGCCAATAGCCGCGCGCGACGCCATGACCCCCAATCCACAGCTCGCCCTGCGCACCGGGGGGCACGGGCGTACCATCGCCATCCAGCACATAAAGCCGGGTATTCGCGATAGGCCGGCCCAGTGTCACCTCGGCCGTGTCGGTCAGATCGGCGACGGTTGACCAGATCGTCGTCTCGGTCGGGCCATACATGTTCAGGACCCGCGCCCGCGTCGCCGCCTTGATCTCAGCAAGCAGCGAGGGCGGCAACGCCTCGCCCCCGACCATCACGCATTTCAGTCCCGACATGGCTGCCGCGACCTGAGGGTCCGAAACGAGGATGCGCGCCATGCTGGGCGTGCATTGCAGATGGGTGACCTTCCAGCGCCGGATCTGAGCGGCAATCGAGAAATCACCATCCTCGGGCTGGTCGCCATGTGGGTTCACCTCGGCCCGCAGCCGGGCAAGCAGCGGAAAGCCCGCCACCACCTGTTCGGGCGCAATGCCATAGTCGATCAGGCAGGCGATCTCACCCACGCCGATGGATTTAAGCTGCTCGACCCGCGCAACCCCGTCCTCGATCGAACCGAACAGCCCGGAATCCTCGAAATAGCGCAGAAACGCGAATTCCAGGATGCCGTCCAGTTCCTCTTCGGGCAGCGAACCAAGGTCGATCGCCATCGGGTTCGTCATGCCCGCCGGACGGCGGAAGGCCGGGAAATCCCAGGCGTATTGTTTGACAAGAGCCGCGGCACTGCGCAGGTAGCTCTTCATCGGCTCGCGGGCAATTTCGCGCGCCGTCTCGCGGTCCTCGGCCAGACAGGTGTGCAGCATCAGCGTGACGGTGAAATTCGCCGGGTCATGCCCCACAGACCGCAGCGCGGCGTGATAATCCTTGATGCGGCTTGCCACGGTATCAATGCCTTGGCCCAGCAGATGGGTCAGGACATTCATGCCCAGACGCCCGGCCTCGACCCAGGTATCGGGGTTTCCGGCCACCGTCATCCACAACGGCAGTTCCTTTTGCACCGGACGGGGCTGGGTCACGACACCGAACATGCTGCCGTCCTTGCGCGGAAACTCGACCGCCTCGCCGCGCCACAGGCGGCGCAACTGATCCACGCCCTGCGCAAGCGCGGCCTTGTTGTTTGGCGGCGCGTTTTCGGGGCGCAGGACAAAATCGTCCGGCTGCCAGCCCGAAGCGATGGCAAGACCCGCCCGACCCGAGGTCAGGTTGTCGATTACCGCCCATTCCTCGGCCACCCGGGCGGGGTGATGCAGGGGCAGAACGCAGCTACCGGCGCGGACCGAGATATTCCTGGTCACCGCAGCGACCGCCGCACCAGAAACCGACGGGTTCGGATATGGCCCGCCAAAGGCATGGAAATGACGCTCGGGCGTCCACAAAGCGACAAAGCCGTTCTGATCGGCAAAGCGCGCGCCCTCCAGCAACAACTGGTATTTCCTTGGCCCCGGCCCGTCGTCATTGCCCCAGTAGAACAGGCTGAACTGCATGCCACCCTGAACCTCGTGGCGCGGCTTTGCCGGGGTCGCAGAGACTGCCAGCCGCGATTCCTCGCTGGCGATAACCAGTCTGAGACCACGCGCCAGCGACCAGAAAACCTCAAGCACCGAGATGTCAAAGGACAGGCTGGTCACCGCCAGCCATGCGTCGCCTGGCTGATGGGGAATGACCTCATCCATCCCGGCAAAGAAGTTCGCGACATTGCGATGTTCAACCATCACGCCCTTGGGCCGACCGGTCGAACCCGAGGTATAGATCAGATAGGCCAGATTTTCAGGGCCGACGGCGCTGGCGGGCGACGCGACCAGCCCATGGGGCAGACCGGTCGGAATAGTCACCACCTGCGCGCTGTGCCTGGGCAGCCGGTCGGCAAGACCGTCCTGAACCAGCACGACAGCCGCGCCCGAATCCTCGATGTAAAGTTCGATCCGGTCGGCAGGATAATCGGGGTCCAGCGGCACATAGGCCCCGCCCGCCTTCCAGATCGCCAGCGCACCGATCACCAGTTCGGGCGAGCGGCGGGCAAACAGCCCCACCGGCTGATCTGCCCCGACGCCCATCTGGACCAGCCTTGCCGCCAGCGCATTGGCAGCACGGTCAAGCTGGCCGCGCGTCAACGTGCGATCCTCAAACGCCAGCGCGACAGCATCCGGGTCGCCGGCCGCCATTGCCGAGATCATTTCGTGAATGCAGACCAGCGGCACATCGACCCGAGTGGCATTGCGCGCAACCAAAAGCTCTTGGCGCTCGGCGTCGTCCATCAGGGGAATATCGCGCAGCAGCGTCGCAGCAGGCAAGGCCAGCCCCGCATCAAGCGCGCGCGCCAGCCGTTGCGCCTGCGCGGGGGTGACCCGACCGGGGTCGTGATCCAGCCAGGCGCCGCTTTCGGTCAGGGTCACGGTCAGCGCCGCGCCCCGGACCGGCCCCTGCATATCAAGGCTGATCGCCAGATCCGGCACCGCCATGCCGCGCAGTTCAGGCGCGCGGTACAAAAGATCGGCCATGAAGAAGCCGCGCTTGGCCTGCAAGGTGATCTCATCGGCCAGCGCCTGCCCCAGTTCGGCAAGCGTCTGCCCCCCCGAGGCATTGACCAAAAGGGGCTGCCAATCAGCAACGATCCCTGCTGCCTCGGGCTGGCCCGAGGGGCGCAGCGCGAGGTCAAGCTCGGCCTGCCCGGCCAGCCGCGCCAACAGCGCCGCGGCCAAAGCGATACGTTCAGGCGCAGCACCAGGCATCAGGGCAAGCCGCCGGCTCTTGCCCGAGGCTTCGCCGGCCAGCACCCCCGGGTTCATCCGCGCAAGCCGCGCCCGCCAGTATCCGTCATGTTTCGCAGCCTGCGCCGCCAGGTCGGTCAGGCGCGCACGCTCATCTTCAGCTATCGGCGCGATCACCGTACCCACCGCAGGCGCGTCAGAGGCAAGGCGCAGCCGCACCGCCCCATCCGCCGCCGCGATCAGCGCCAGATCCCCATCCGCCGCCAGCACTGTCCCCGGCGCGGCACGGGTGGGCTCGACCCCTTCTGATCCCGTGACCAGCAGCACCTGATCGCCAAGCACGATCTTGGGCATGACCAGCGGGTTCCAGTAACCGCCGTGATCCAGACCGCGCACCAGCGCCCCGATCTGCGCCGTCGGTTGCGAGAAATCCAGAACCGCGGCCGCCTCAGGACGCTTGTCGCGGCCGACATAGCTGCGCAGCGACAGGTCCTGCCGGATGCGCTGAATGGTGCCCGCCTCCAGCTGGGCAACCACTTCGGCAAAGCTTTCGGCCCCACGGGCAAAGCAGCGCGCGTTCAGGGTCAGGGCCGTATCGTCGGGACGGATCCCGAACAGTCGCTGGGTCAGGATGTCGCCCTCATCCACGCCGCCTTCGATCATGTGCCAGGTGACGCCATGCTGCGCCTCGCCACCGATGATCGCCCAGACCGGAGCATTCAGCCCCGCGAGTTTGGGCAGCGGCCCATCGTGAAAGTTGATCGCACCTTGGCGACCGCGCGCCAGCATCCCGGGCCGCAGGATCGAAAGGTTGGCCACACTGAACAACCAGTCGGCCGGGGGTGCGTCAGCCGGCATCGGCGCATCCTGATCCTCAACCGCCAGCCCCGCACCCTGCGCCCAGTCGCGCAGGCCGGGGTTGCGCGTCACCACCGCATTGATGCGATGCCCGCGCGCCAGCAGCATCTCGGCCGCGTGGCGCAACAGGGATTCATTACCCACCAGAATCGCGGAAAATTGCGTCATGGCTTACCCTTTTCAACATGAACGGGCTTTGGCTGAAAACGAAGCGCGTGGCGCGTCAGACAGGCCAGATGGCCCGGCGGCATATCCGCCCTGCGCCCCGACAAAAGACAGCGCAGGCGAAATATTCCCGCGCCGCCCAGATGCGCGACCGTGGCCCAAAGCGCGCCCAGCCGCCCATGATGTTTTTCAAAATAGCGCCGCCGTGAATCGTACCAGTAATCCGGCGCACGCCTCCATTGCTTCATGCCGGTGCTTACCGAACCGATGTGCAGCACCAGACTTTCGACCACATAATGGGTCTGCCAGCCGGCAAGGGCGGCACGGTGGCAGAGGTCAGTTTCCTCGTAATAAAGAAAAAATCCTTCATCAAAGAGGCCGATCTGATCCAGCACGTCCATGCGGATCATCATCGAAGCGCCTGCCGACCAATCCACGGGGCAAGAGCGTTCAGGCTGCGGCAAAGACACCACCTTGCGCCTGAAAAGCCGGGTGATCGGCCCGGTCCGGCTCATCGCTTCAAATTCGCTTGCCGCGCTGGGAAAGCGAAAGGCAGTACTATGGGGCACGTCATCAACGCCGCGCAGGCGCGAACAGGCAATCCCGGCCCGGGGATGGCTGCCCAGATAATCGACCAGCGCCCGGATAGACCCCGGCTGCGGGATCGCGTCCGAGTTCAGCAGATAGACCAGGTCAGCGCGTCGGCCATCCGGCAGCCCCTGACGGATGCCGTAATTGTTCCCCGCGCCAAATCCGCCATTCCAGCCCGACTGCACCACCTCAACCCGGTCTGGGGACCAGCCACGGACAAGCACCCCGGTCTGTATCGCCTCATAACTGCCATCGCCCGAGTCGTTGTCCACGATGGTCAGCCCGCCGTCGATGCCCTGCATTTCGCGCAATGCGGCCTCGGCGGCCTGCAAAGACATCTCTGGCGTGCGCCAGTTCAGCACGATGGCATGAACGCTGGGCATATGTGCAGGCCGGGTCATGGGATCACTCTGCCGCCCTGACCCCGACCAAAGCCCCGGCGCGGCTTTCCGCCCCGCGCAGGATATCGCGCAGAACCGAGGCAAGGCGACGCACGTTCGGCTCAAGCACCATCGAGTCGTGGTCGCCCGGCACTTCGATCACCTGCAGTTCTGACATCCACGGCGTCCAGCCGTTGTCAGCAATGACATAGTCACGGCCCGAGTTGACCCAGCGCCCGCCCGTCACCTTCCACCGCTGGTCCGGCGGCGGGCGGAACAGCGTCACCGGCCCGTCCCAGACCGACAGTTGCAGCTTGGGCAGCGCGGCAAGGAAGGCCGCTTCGATCGCCAGATCGTGGAACACGCCGGTTGCAACCTCGCCCGAGATTTCGGCCTGCGCGGCCTTGGCCTTGCTGTGGCGGCGGAATTCATAGGCGACGCGGTCCCGCAGCCATTTCCAGACAAAGCCCGGCCCGCCTTCGCGCAGCTCACCCAGACGGATCATCAGGCGATCCTTGCGGCTGACCGGCTCGCGCAGCGGCAGGGGCGTATCCAGCATGACAAGCATCGCCACCTCTTCGCCCGCCGCGTGCAGCTGCCGCGCCATCTCATAGGCGATCAGCCCGCCGCCCGAAAAGCCGCCCAGCAAATAGGGCCCCCCGGGCTGCACCTGACGCAGCTCTTCGATATAGTCGCGGGCCGCTTCGGTGAAATCCTCATGCGGCTTGTCATCGCCCAGCAGGCCACGCGCCTGAATGCCGTAAAAGCGGCGATCCGGCCCCAGACGCTGGGCAAGCTGGCGCAGGTTCATGATATTGCCGAACATGCCGGCCACCATGAAGAAGGGCGTTCCCTGCCCCCGCCCGCCCATATCGACGAGGAAACGGAACCGGGGCCGTGCCGCAACCGGCAGCTCATGCACATTGTCGGGCGCGACCAGCTCGCGCGGGCCGGTCTGCTTTTCGACAAGCGCAGCAAGATCGGTGATCGTCGGGGCCTCGAACAGGGTCGAGATCGGCAGGTCCACGCCAAATTTCTTGCGCAGCTGACCAAACATCCGCACCGCAATCAGCGAGTGACCGCCCAGATCAAAAAAGCTGTCGGCAGCACCGATGCGGGCAATGCCCAAAAGTTCGGACCAGATCACCGCAAGCTCGGCCTGAATGCCGGGGGCGGGCTCGACAAAATCACTGTCGAGGTCGGGGCGCTCGAACCCTCCTTCGGCGGGGGCGGGTTTCTCGACCTTGCCAGCCTCGGCGATCAGCGCCGGCAGATCCAGAGATGAGACATAGACCTGCGCCAACCCGGTCGAGATGGCGCGGCAAAGCATGGCAGGCCCGATCGCGGCAGGAATGCCCTGACTGATATTGTGCTGCAGGCGACGCTCGGCCGGGGACAGGCTGCGCGTGGGCTGCACCCGGGTCTGTGGCGCGGCAGAAATCGCCGCCGCCAGCCTGCGCAGGGCAAAGCCCCGGATCTCGGCGCAGACGGTACCGTCCGGCGCGGCCAGCGTAATGTCAAACTGCGCCATGCCCTGTGCATCGGTGTTCTCGCCCGCATTGCGGATGCGGCTGACCACCTGCGCAGGCAGAGGCGCATAAAGCCGGATCGAGCGATAGCCCATCGGCACCCACAAATGTTCTGGCGTCCAGTCCCGGATCAGCCCCATCGCCCAGCCGGTCGCAATATCCAGCAACGCCGGGTGAACCAGCCAGCCCTGCGCCAGATCCGCCTCGAACTCGGGCGCAAGCGCCAGTTCGGCCACGCCTTCGTCACTGTCGATGCGGAAACGGCGCAGCACCTTCCAGCGCGGCCCAAAATCCATCTGCCCTTCCTGAGCCGAGCGCAGTGCAGCGCCCTGCCCGTCCTGATCCCACGGCCCCAAGATCGTCAGCGCGTCGGGTGCAGCCTCATGCAGACCAGAGACAAGGGCAGAAACGTTCGGCTCTCCCTGCGGATCTTCGAGGATTTCGATGCGCATGGCATCGCCTTCGGGCAGGACGCGGGTGCTGACAAGCGCGGTATCGCCGACCAGCACAGGACGGCGGAATTCCAGGTCGCGGATGACCAGAGGCAGACCAAGACCGCATTCCAGCGCCGCCTCGGCCACCAGCTCAATCCAGCCGGTTCCGGGCATCAGCGCCTGACCCGAGGCCGTCTTGTGCCCGCCGATAATCCAATCCTGCATCTTTAGGGCGGTGCGGAACTCTCGCCCGCCGGGCATGGGCAGGCTTTCATCAAGCAGCGGCCGATCCTGCGGCACCACCACCGCAGACGCAGTGTCCAGCCCCATTGCCCGCGCCGCCATGCCGGCATCAGCCCAGACGCCCCAGTTGACTGCAACCACGCGTCCCAGCGCCGCCGGAGCACTGCGCGCCACTGCGTTCAGATATTCGTTGGCGGCGACGTAATCCGCCTGTCCCGCCGGCGCGATCACCGATGAGGTCGACGAGAACAGCACCGTCAGCCCCGCCGGGTTCCCGGACAGCGCCTCGATCAGCGCGCGGGTGCCAAGCAGCTTGGGTGCAAGAACGTCCCATGCCTCATCATCGGTCTTGGCGGCGATCAGGCTGTCCCGGATCACCCCCGCCGCGTGCAGGACAACATCAAGGCCGCCAAAGCGCGCCCGGGTTTCAGCCACAGCGCGGGCCATATCCTCAGGGCTGGTCACATCAGCACGGATGGCCAGAACCTTGGCCCCCATCGCCTCAAGCTGACGCAGCGAGGCCATGACGGCGGGCGAATCCACCAGCCCGCGCGTGATCAGCGCCAGTTTCGCCCCACCGCGCCTGGCAAGTTCGCGCGCAATGGTCTGCCCGATACCGCCAAAGCCACCAGTGATCAGGCAGGTCGCACCCTGCGGGATGGCGGCCATGCCGTCATCACCAAGCGCCACCTTCTCAAGGCTCTGTTCAAACCGGCGCCCGTCACGCCATGCGGCGACCGCAGCACCCGAGGGGGCCAGCGCCTCTTCCAACAGATTGTCGGCCAAGGCCTCGATCCCGCCTTTTGCAGGCAGTCGGATATCCACAAGCCGGGCCGAGACATTCGGCATCTCATGCGGCAGAACCCGGATCGGGCCCGCAGCCGTCGCCTTTTCAGGCACCGACGCGGGTTCATCAGCCACGCGCAGCGCATCGTTGCAGACCGCGATCAGATCCAGCCGCGCCTCGGGCAGTTCGGCCCCAATCGCCTGCGCCAGATGCAGCAGGCCAAAGAAACCACGCTCAAGCTGACTGTTAAGCAGGCTGGAACCGGGACGAAACCGTGCCCCCTGCGTCACCGACCACAGATGCAGGATACGATCCGGAGCCATACCCTGCGCGACAAGCGCGGCCAGCAGCATCTCATACCCTTCCCGGTCGGATTCGACCGGCAGGGTAAAGCGCCCCTCGCCCTTGTCGGCGAAAGTATCCCCGATCTCGACCACGGCGACACGTTGGCCGCGCGCCCGCAGCCCCTCGATCACCCGGCTGGCAAGGCCAAGCTCATCAGCAAAGATAAGCCAGCTTAGCCCGCCCTGCGCGACCGGCCCTTGTGACCCGATCTCGATTGCGGGCGCGGCAAGTTTCCACGCCGGACGCCAGCCCCAGTCGGCGGGCTCGTCAATGCGGGCCAGTTCCTCTGCGGCACCGGTCGCCACATGGGTGGCGCGTTCGATAAAATAACGTTTGCGCTGAAACGCATAACCGGGCAGCGACAGGCGCTGACGGCGCAGCCCACCCCAGATCTGATCCCAGTCGATCTGTCCGCCACAGGCCCAGAACCGCGCCAGCGCGCCCATGAAATAGCTGTCATCGCCAGTGTCGTGGTCGCGGTGACGCAGGGTCGAAATGACCTGATTGGCAGTAACCGCCGGATGGGCCTTAGCCATGGCCTGCATCGCCCGGCCCGGCCCGACCTCGATAAATACCCGCCCTGGCATCTGCGCAAGATGGGAAACCCCGTCAGCAAAGCGCACCGTGCCGCGCAAATGCGCAACCCAGTAATCGGGGCTGGTCGCCTCATCCGTGGTCAGGGGCTGCCCCGAACGGTTCGAGATCACCGGGATCTGCGGCGGTTTCAGCGTGATCGCGGCGAGATAGGCGCGGAACTCCTCCAGCACCGGCTCAAGCAGGCGCGAATGCGCGGCGATCGAGATGGCAATGCGCTGGCATTCCACCTCGCGCGTCGCCATACGCCCGGCAAAGCGGTCCAGCGCGGCATCCGGCCCCGAAACGACCGACAGCCCCGGCCCGTTCACCGCCGCAAGGTCAAGCTCCAGCTCGGCAAGTTCAGCCGCGAACTCTTCGGGGGGCAGTGGCACCGACAGCATACCGCCAGCCGGAACCCGATCCATCAGCAGCCCGCGCAGACGCACAAGGCCGATGCAGTCCTCAAAGCTCATCACCCCCGCGATACAGGCGGCGGTATTCTCGCCCATGGAATGCCCGATCAGGGCGGTGGGGCGCACCCCCCAGCTGATCCACAATTGCGCCAGCGCATATTCGCAGATCATCAGCAGCGGCAATTGCAGCGAGGGTTGCAGCAGACGCCGGTCTGCCCCGGCCTCTTGTCCCGGCTCGGGCAGCCACAGCGCACGCAGATCAGCACCATGCGCCTGCGCCATATGGTCAAGGCCGCGATCCATCCATTCCCGGAAAACCGGCTCTGTCTCATAAAGCCCGCGCGCCATGCCCGCATATTGCGCACCGCCGCCAGGCAGCATGAACACCGCCCCGGCCGCATCGCTGACCGGCTGGTGATCAAAGACCAAAAGCGGATCAGGCTCGGCCAGCAGCCGCGCCGCATCAGCCGCGTTTTCGGCAACAAGCACGCGGCGCCGTTCGAACTGACGCCGCCCCTGTGTCAGGGTAAAGGACAGATCGGCCATGTTCACGCCGGGGTTGGTCCCCAGCCAACCCGCCAGCGCGGCGGAGTTGGCATCAAGTGCGGCCTTGCTGCGCCCCGACACGGCGATGACATGGAACGGCCAGTCGGATTCCCCGGCTGGCGCGGCCTGAGGCGGCTCTTGCAAGATGACGTGGGCGTTTGTGCCGCCGACACCCAGCGAGTTCACCCCCGCCCGGCGCGGACCCGGCACCGGCCAGTCGCTGAGCCGGCCGTTAACCTCAAACGGGCCGCCGGCAAAGTCGACAGCAGGGTTCGGGGCCTCATAGCCAAGGCTGGGTGGAATCTTGCCGTGGTGTACCGCCAGTGCCGATTTGATCAGCCCGGCGCTGCCAGCCGCAGTATCCAGATGCCCGATATTCGTCTTGACCGAGCCGATGCGGCATGGCCCCTGCCGCGTTCCGTCCGAAACCCGCGCATAGGCCTGATTCAGCGCCGCAACCTCGATCGGGTCACCCAGCGCCGTGCCGGTCCCATGGCATTCGACATAGCCGATACTGTCCGAGGACAGCCCGGACATAACCAGCGCCTCGGCCACTGCCAGCGCCTGCCCCTCGACGCTGGGGGCAAGATAGCCAGCCTTGGCCGCACCATCGTTGTTGATGGCCGAGCCCTTGATGACCGCCCAGATATGATCGCCATCGGCCAGCGCGTCCTTAAGCCGGCGCAGCACAACCACCGCCGCACCGCTGCCGAAAACCGTGCCTTGCGCCCGATGGTCAAAGGCATGGCAATGGCCGTCGGGCGACAGGATCTCGTTTTCCTTGTAAAGATAGCCCAGGCCATGGGGCAGCTCGATCGTCACACCTCCGGCCAGCGCCATGTCGGATTCACCCGACAAAAGCGACTGGCAGGCCATGTGGATCGCGACCAGAGAGGTCGAGCAGGCGGTCTGAACGTTGACTGACGGCCCCCTGAGGTCAAAGACATGGCTGACGCGGGTGGACAGAAAATCCTTGTCGTTCCCGGTATGGCGCAACAGGAAATGCCCGACGCCATCAACCAGATCGCGGTTCGAACAGACGTTCCAGAAATAATAACTGCCCTGTCCGCAGCCAGCCCAGACGCCGATATTGCCGCCGAAACGCTCGGGCACATGGGCGGCGTCTTCCAGCGCGTGCCAGCAGGTTTCCAGAAACTTGCGGTGCTGAGGGTCCATGATCGCCGCCTCTTTGGGCGACAACCCAAAGAACTCGGCGTCGAATTCATCGAACTGCTCAAGAATCGCGGCCGAGGGGACGTAGTTCGGGTCAGACATCCGCACGCGGGTTTCACCCCGCGCCAAAAGCTCGGCCTCGGTCAGCCGACGGATCGCCTCAACCCCGCGGCACAGGTTGTCCCAATATTCCGCTACGCCCTTGGAACCGGGCAATTGCGCGGCCATGCCGATGACCGCAACATCGGAATCCTCAACGCCGATCTTGTCAAAGGCCATGTACAGTGCCTCTTGAACTCGTGGAATGCCCCGTGGGGCAGAACCGGATTAACGGTTGGCGCGCCTGTCCGGGATAGCGAATCCGGCGCTTTCGACCAACCTATAAAACCGTGGGCAGGCCTGCCTTTTTAGGCAGAATTTGCGTCTCGGCCATGGTTTCGTCCTGGCCCTGCACCCCCTGCCTCAGCCTGCGGGCATTGCCAAGCAGCGCCCCCGCCGTCAGCCATGTCAAAGGCGTCAGCGTTGCGTTCGGGATCAGGTCCAGAAGGTTCATCGCCAGCATCAGGGCAAGCGTGCCCAGCACCACAAGCTCTCTGCGCTTCGGGGCCGAGCGCCCGCGTGGCATAGCCCTGAGCAAGGCAAAGATCGGCGTCAGCAGCAGCAGGAACTGCGCCAGATAGCCAAAGACCCCGCGTGCACCCACCCAGATCACCCATTGCCCGTCCGGGATCGAGGACAGCCTGCCGCTATAAGGGTCATAGAACAGCGGCCGCCCCCAACCGCCCCAGCCAAAGACCGGACGCTCCATCGCGCGTTCCAGCAGGGCCTCTTCGTTCATCAGGCGGAATTCAAGCGACCGCCCCCGCTCGGGCGATATCGACATGGCAAGGTTCACGATGCCTTGCAGCGGCATCCATGAGGTCGTGCGCAACGTCGGATAGGAAACGGCGACGGTGGCGACCATGGCGGCGGCCAGCACCATCATGCGCGGCCGGGCAAACGCGACCAGAGGCGCGGCCATCAGCGCCTGCATCAGCGCCCCAGCCGATTTACACAGCACAAGAACGCAGCCCAGATAGACCGCGATCAGCAGATTGCGCGCCGTCCGATTGTTCCGCGCTATGGCAATGGCCGACAAAAACGCGGTCATGGTCATCAGCGCAACCCACAGGGGATGTTCAAGAAACACAATCGGCCGATAGCCGCCATAGCGGATGGTCTGGATGAAATCGTGCTGGAAATAGCCATAGACCCAGACGTTGATCTGGGGACTCAGCCGCAACTCGATCAGCATCGGCAGCGTATAGCACAGTACCCCCAGCACCAGGCAGCGCAGCCACAGTTCAGCCCCCCGGGCATCCCACAACAGCTTGTAGCCCATCATGAACGGCAAAAGCTGGATGAACTGCAAAATCAGGTCGGCGATGCCCTGGCTGATCGACATGGCAGGGCGATAGTTGATCCCGTCGATCAGCGGATCGGGATTGGTCAGCGCCGTCATGATGGGTGAAACAAAGTTCATCGCCAGAAGCAGCCCCACCCATGGTCCCATCGGCGGCGGGACGGGTTCATCCCGGGCGCGGTCCCTGGTCACAAACCAGACCATGACCGCAGCCGCCAGCGCCGGAATCATGTGCTTGTTCAACCCCGGAAAAGCTGGCAGGTCGATTTCGACCAGCTGGGGCAACAGCAGGTAGCCTGCAAAGATTGACCAGATCAGGGCGCGCGGCCGCTCCATGCGCTGAAACAGCACTGCCACCACCAGCGGCCAGGACAGCAATGCGAATAAGGCCAACAAGGGCATGGCCCTGACTCCAGTCTTGCGGCAGGGCCGCCTGCTTGACCTGCGACACGCGAGGACGTTGTAATCCCACCGTCGCGAATTCATCCTGCCAGAAACTCCGGCCGGACCCGAGGCTTATCATGCATTTCACCTTTCCCGACGGCAATGCCGTCCACATCAACTGTCGGGATTCTTCGGCGCTGCTGTCTGCCGTGCGACAGCGGCTGCGCGACGGGCAGGGTTTTGCCATCGCCACGATTAATGTCGATCACCTGCAAAGACTGGGTGAAGATAGCCGTTTTCGCACCGCTTACGCTGCCCATGACCTGATCTGCGCCGATGGCAATCCGATCGTCTGGCTGTCCCGGATCGCGGGCCGGCCGGTCGATCTTGCCCCCGGCTCGGATCTGGTGCTGCCGCTGGCACGCGAGGCCGCAGCGGCCGGGGAACCGGTGGCGCTGATCGGCAGCAGCATCGAATCACTCGCCCGCGCCGCCGAGACCATGCAATCCGCCGTACCCGGCCTGAGGGTCGCGCTGACCCATGCGCCGGGCTTTCCCTTTGACCCGATGGGCGATGAAGCGACCGAAATTATCGCCCGCATCCGCGAAACTGGCGCGCGACTGTGCTTTCTGGCCCTTGGCGCGCCGCGGCAAGAGCTTTTCGCCATCCGCGCCCGCGATGCGCTGGGCAATGTCGGGTTTGCCTCGATCGGGGCGGGACTCGACTTTCTGTCGGGGTATCAACGGCGCGCGCCAAAGCTGGTGCGTCAGGTAAAGATGGAATGGCTGTGGCGGATGCTGTCAAATCCGCGTCGGCTGTTTCTGCGCTATGCCAAGGGCTTTACCATCCTGCCCGGTCATCTGCGCCGGGCGCTGGCAATGCGCAGGGAATAGGGACGCCGACAAGCGACACCCCTGCAGAGACGGGTTAGCCCCAGTCGAAATCAAAACTGTCGATCTTAAGCAGGCCCGGCACCGGGTCGTGATCCGCAACCTCTTGCTGCTCATGCAGCACAGGCAGAGCACGGGGACCCCAAAGCCGCTGCGACGTGCTCCAGCCCGGGGATTCAACATCTGCTGCGCTGTCTGCGCGGCTATCGGACAGCTCTGCCCGCCCCCACAGAATGAAGATGTCGCGGCTAAGCAGGCCGAACAGCTTGCTCTCTTGTGGAGCGGCCTCGGTTCCCGCGGCAACGGGCTCCTCGGCGGCAATGCGGCTTTCCTGACTCATCTGCGCCGAGGCCTGACTGGTCTGCGCCGAGGGCAGAGGTATACCCATCTTGTTCAGGACCGAGCGGGTCAGAGATGACGGGCTGACGCCCTCAAGGATCAGCTTCTCGCCATTCGGGAATGTCAGCATCGCGTGCCCGTTATGCGAGGACACCCGCACATCATCCACATCAACCCTGTTACCCTGACGGTCGTGCAGCCCGGTCACATGCAGCCGGTCACCCTGACGCAGGATACCGCCGCCGGAATCGCGTACATCGCCGACCTGAAACGCACGTATTGTGTCGACGCCAAAACCGTCCTGCAGCACCAGAACATCCCGCTCTGCATCGCGCGGCACAGCACCTCCATCAGAGGCAGAAATATCGTCGGTCATCGAGATAAGATCGTTGCCGCGACTGCCGTTAATGGTATCCGCGCCCGGTCCGCCCTCGATCGTATCCTTACCGGCGCTGCCGGTGATACGATCGTCGCCCCAACGGGTGTTGATCTGAATACCCTTGCCATTCAGGGGGATATTGGCGGTTGCTGCCGAAACCGTATCGCGGCCTTCATGGGTCCAGAACTGCTCGAACTCGCTGAACACCAATGAACCATTGGCCTGCGGATAGCTGGCCCGTCCGGCGCTGTTGCTGGTAAAGACAACCGAAGTGCCTACGCTATTCTCGCCATTCCCTTTGGCCCAGAGGTTCAGCAGGTCATGGCCAGCTCCGCCAACCAGTGTATCACGTCCGATGTCATGGATCGCCCCCATGCCACCGTTGTTGCCCCAGCGGACATTGTCATCCCCTGCCCCGGCATGACCGTAATCATTGCCCTGCGACGGCATCAACAGATCATTGCCCGCACCGCCATAGATGCGGTCATTGCCATTCCCGCCGTCAAGCACATCATCGCCGATGCTGCCATAGATGGTATCGTTGCCGGCACCGCTGTTGACCGTCAGCCCATGCGTGGGGGTGTAATCCGAACCCGAACCATGCGGCGAATTCAGCTTGGCAGACCGCGCGTCGATGAGGTCATTGCCCGAGCCGGTCTGCAACCGCTCGATCCCGCGAAAGTTCACCCGGTTGCCATAGGCATCGACGGCTGAGCCATTCTCAGTTGTACTGAAAGCAACGCGGAAATTTTTTGTCCCATTCAGATGCAGCCGGTCCCCGCCCGACAGGCTGCCATACGGGTTCGGATCATAGCGTTCCAAAGTGTTGCCACCATAATAAGCGTCAACATTGCCCCTGGATCTGGGGTCCTGGCTCCAGATCAGGACGTCCGGCCCGGCACCGCCATTTATCGAGTCGCTGCTCCGCCCGCCATTGATCGTGTCGCGTCCGCCATTGCCGTTGATCGTATCACGACCTGCGGTGCCCAGCAGGCTGTCGTTGCCCGCCCCTCCAGTAATCACGGCCATATCCGCCCCCATTCTGCAATGACTGGGGATAGACACCACGAGCATCCAGAAACACCCGACCCCGAACGTCTATCCGGGCCGGATTAGATTAGACTGACGCCAAGGGCGGGACCTGTCCTTTGGGGCAGATCAGCGCCGCATTTGTCAGTGATTTTCACCCTTTGGTTGCGAATTTAACCATTAAGGGCCTTTCGGTTCCGCACATGGCGATGTGCAAGCTGACGCGCCTTGGCACCCGGGATCAGCGGCCTTGCCGCCTCGGCCGGAGTGTCGCGAAGCTCGGGGAACAGGGTAAATATCTCTTCCCGCGCGGCCCGGCCGACGGATTTCAACGCCATCGGACCGGTGTATAGCGACTCGGCCTCGGCCCCGTTCGCCAGCACGATCTCATGCCGGTCAAAGAGGATATGGAAATACCCGACCATCTCGGGGTCGACCTCTTCGATCCCTTCAATTGCCAACAGCTGCTTGGCCGCAACCAGCACCTCGGGGCAACCGAACATGCGCTGCGCAATCGCCGACCGCACGAGTATGCGATGCTGAGGCGAGACCATCAGATCGGCGCAAGGCCGTCCTTCGCCAAGCGCACCACGGCGGATGCAGACAGGCCGTAGCCTTGGCGCAGCGGCCAGATCGATTGCGTCCAGCGCCCGGCTGCCGATCCAGCGGATAGGCTGCAACCCATGGTCGCAGGTCAGAACCAGATCGCCCACCGACAGTTGTTCAACCGCGATTTCGCCCCGGTCTGTACGAATCATCGTGCCGCGGCAAAAGCAGGGAATACCAAGCTGATGCAGCTTCTGACGGGTCAGCGCGGCGGGGTCGATCTCATAAAGCAGCAGCGTCTCGCCATTGGGGAAAACCAGCCGCGCATGGGTGCCGCGTGCGTCGGTAAGGGGCTCGACGGTCACGTCATCCAGATCAATGGGATTACCGTTGGCATCATGCAGATCGCTGACATCCAGCCGATCAGCAGGCAGCACGGTGCCCCATTCATCCTGCGTGGTTTCGATGGCAAAGGCGCGCACGGTGTCATTGCCAAAGCCGTCGCGCAGGACCAGCAGGTCCGAGCCGTCATCCTCCCACGCGTGGCTGGTGGAAAACAGGTCCCCGGCCATCGAGATCATGTCATCGCCCGCACCCGCGTCGATGGTATCCGTGCCAAAGCCGCCTTCGATCGAGTCATCGCCGTCGCTGCCGATGATCGAATCGTCACCCCATGCGGCGTAGGCGCGGAACCCGTCCACCCCGGCAGCCGAGCCATCTATCGTGTCATTGCCGTTCCCGGTCAGCAGGTTCCGGAACTCGTAGAACTCCAGATGCCCCGTCGCCGCACCGGTGGCGTCCACCGTACCGCTGTCAGAGGTGGTAAGCACCATGTGCACACCGTTGCCGGTGGCGTCGTGCTGCCAGGCGTTCAGCGTGTTATAGCCCGACCCGCCATAGTACAGGTCATTGCCGACCGAACCGTCGATACCACCGTTACCCCAGCGGATACCGTCGTCGCCATCCTCGCCATGGATGGTGTCGTCGCCGCGGCCATCCTCGATGACGTCATTGCCGCCGCCGCCAAAGATTTCGTCATTGCCGTCGCCGCCCTGAATATAATCCGTGGCGTCGCTGCCAATGATGTAATCATTGCCAGCACCCGCATAAATCCGGATGCCTTCAGCGCTGCCAGACGCATTGATGTGATCGGCGCCGTCGCCAGTGGCCACACGCTCGATACCGTCAAAGCTCAGCGTGTTGCCATAGGCATCCTCGACCTCGCCCGAGCTGCCGCTGGTGAAATACACATCGAACCCTTCGGCCCCTGCGGACACCAGGCTAAGCGTATCGCCGCCATTATGGGAGTAGACGTCGGGCTCATACTCCTCGCCGCCCGAACCACCGTGATAGATGTCGTGATCGCCAGTCGCGTCAGGATTGGCCGCCCAGATCAGGAAATCAGCACCGTCGCCACCACTGACCGTATCGCTACCCGCGCCGCCATCTATAGTATCGTTGCCGGCATCAGCGTCGATGAGATCGGGTTCGTCCCCACCAGACAGGCTGTCATTGCCGCCCGTTCCAGGAATCGTCGCCATGAAACACCTTCAAAGAACAAAAACCTTGCGGAAAAGCCGCAAAAACGCCGCCGCAAATAACTGGCGGAACAGCACCGATTAAAAACAAAGGCGCAGTCAAAGGTCAGATGTTCTTTTAGGCAAGTTTTTGCCGATCAACCCTGGCGGGTGGACTATTCACCCAGCACCAGCCAGCCCGATGGCGGCGCGGTCAGATGCACCCGAACGCCCGGCTGAGGCAGGGCAGCCCCGGGTTCGTTAAAGCGGTCAAGCACCACTTCCTGCCCGCCCACCCGCGCCCGCAGACGCTGAACCGAACCAAGGAATTCAACGCCGGTAATCTCGGCCGGGATGCCATGCTCGGCGATGCGCAGGCTTTCGGGCCGCGCGGCAAGGGTGACACCGCCCAGGGACAAGGGGCGGTCAAGGGCGATCTCTGCCCCCTCAACGCGGACGATGCCACGTGCAGGGTCCAGTACCTCGGCTGCGAAACGGTTCAGCGTGCCGACAAAGCCGGCGACGAAATCGGTCGCAGGCTGATTATAGATCTGCGCCGGAGTGCCGATCTGATCCGCGACCCCCTTATGCATGACCACGATACGGTCCGAGATCGACAGCGCCTCTTCCTGATCGTGGGTGACAAAGATGGTGGTGATGCCCAGCTGCTGCTGGATCTCTCGGATCTGGTTGCGCAGGCTGACGCGGATCTTGGCATCCAGCGCCGACAGCGGCTCATCGAGCAGCAGAACACGCGGACGCGGCGCAAGGGCGCGGGCCAGCGCCACTCGCTGTTGCTGACCGCCCGACAGCTGCCAGGGATAGCGCCCGCCCAGATCTGGCAGACCGATCAACTCAAGCATTTCGGTCACGCGACCGGCCCGCTCGGCCCGGGGAACACCGCCGACCTTAAGGCCAAAGCCCACGTTTTCCGCCACCGTAAGGTTCGGAAACAGCGCATAGGACTGAAACACCATGCCGATCCGGCGCTGGTTCGGCCGGGCGCGGGTCACATCCTGCCCGTCGATCACCACGCGGCCCGCACTTGGCGTTTCAAACCCGGCGACCATGCGCAGCACCGTGGTCTTGCCACAACCCGAGGGGCCAAGAAAGGACACAAACTCGCCCTTTTCCACGCTCAGGTCAAAGCCGTGCACGACCCGGGTCGTACCAAAGGATTTTTGCAGATGGTCTAGGGTCAGAAAGCTCATTTCGCGGGTATCCGTGTGCCAAACAGGCGAGAGATCAGTTGCATCACCCCCATGCAACCCCAGGTGACGGCAAAGGCGATCACCGCCAGCGCCGCCGGTTCATAAGCGCGGTTCGCGCCAAGCAATTGCATGTAGGGTCCGAACGCCGGCCGGTTCAGCAACGCCGCCATGGTGAATTCGCCAATGACGATGGCAAAGGACAGAAATGCCCCGGACATCACCGCCCCCAGCACATTGGGCAGGATCAGCCGGCCGATGATCCGCGTCCAGCCAGCGCCGAGGGATTGCGCGGCCTCCGTCAGGCTGCGCACGTCAAGCGTCGAAAGCCCGGTATCGACGGCGCGATACATATAGGGCAGCGCCAGCGTGGCATAACCGCACAAAAGCAAAAGATTGGTGCCCGATGCCGTCCCGGTCAGCGGCAGCACCGACGAGGTGTTGTAAAGCCGGATATAGCCAAAGACGACGACGATGGCCGGAATGACCAGAGGCAGCAGGGTGATGAACTCGATCACCGGCCGCAGGCGGGGCAGACGCAGCCGCACCCAATAGGCGGTCGGCACGACGATCAGCACCCCCAGCACGATGGTCAGCAGCGCCATCACCACCGAATAGCTGAAAGTGGCACGGAAATTCGCGTCCGACAGCACCGAGCGATAGGCATCCAGCGAATATTCCCCGCGCCGCATTCGTAGCGAAAACTCGATCGTACCGATAAGCGGCAAGAGAAAATAAAGGCCGCCAAGGATCAGCGCGGCCCAGGACCAGACCCGTTTCATCGCATCCACCTCTCGGCCCGGGTGCGCATGATGACATAGGCAAGGTTCGCAAGCCCGGTCACGACGATCATGCCGAAAGCCATGGCATAGCCCAGGTGCGGGTCTTGCAGCACATCGCCCCTGATCTGCGCAAACAGCATGATCGGCACGATCGACAGCGACGAGCCGGTCAGCGCATAGGCCGTCGCCACCGCACCAAAGCTGTTGGCAAACAGCAGCGCGAAAGTGCCCAGCAGCGACGGGAACAGAATCGGCAGCGCCACCATCCGCCAATATTGCCCGGTCGAGGCACCAAGCACCTCGGCCGCCTCGCGCCATTCACGCTTGAGCCCCTCAAGAGCTGGGGTGATGATCAGGATCATCAGCGGGATCTGAAAGAACAGATAGGTCAGCGTCAGGCCCCAAAAGGACAGCAGGTTGAAACCCAGCGCATAGATATTGATGCCAAACCACTGCCGCAGCAGCATGGTGACCAGACCGACCCGGCCCAGGGTGGCGATAAAGGCAAAGGCCAGCGGCACCCCGGCAAAGTTCGAGGCGACCCCCGAAAAGGTCATCAAAGGCGCCTTGATCCAGCCCGGCACGCCGCCCATCACCACCGCTGCCGCCATGGCAAAGCCGATCAGGCAGCCAAGCAGCGCCGAGGCCAGCGACACCTTGATCGAAATAGCAAAGCTGGACACGATCCGCGGCGAGGTCAGCCCCGCAAGATTGTCGAACGTAAACTGACCTTGCGGGTTCTGAAATGCGCCGATGACGATATTCATCGTCGGCAGCACCAGAAACAGCAGGGCAAAGGCGAAAAAGGGCAGGATGCCCAGCCAGTTCCAGCCGATCTGTCTCATTCCGCCTCGCCCGTTGGGGGTGACCCCGCCGCGTGGACGGGGTCCCTTTCTCTTATTCCTGAACCGCTGCGCCGACGACCTTGTCCCAGCCTTCGGTCACAGCCTTCTTGTTGGCTTCCTGCTGCTCAAGGGTCGGGAAGATCGCCTTTTCATAGGCCGAGGCCTCGGGCAGCGCGTCCAGCAGCTCTTGCGGGACTTTACCGTTCTTGACCAGATCGTTGAAGCGGATCGGGTGGCAATAGCCCTTGAGCCAGCCAAGCTGACCTTCGTCCGAATACAGGTACTCCATCCACAGCTTGGCTGCGTTCGGATGCGGCGCATAGGCCGAGATCGCCTGCACATAGACGCCCGCAACCACGCCATCCTCGGGGATCAGCACCTCGACCGGCGGGTTGCCATTCAGACTGTCGCGCCAGGACAGCAGGTTATAGTCCCATGCGGTGACGATCGGCGTCGCGCCCTGCGCGATGGTCGCCGATTTGCCGATGACGGGCACGAAATTGCCGGCCTTGTGAACCTCGGCCATCAGTTCCATGCCCTTCTGACCCGAAGCCTCGCCCGGCTCTCCGCCATTGGCGATGCCGGCCGCCATGACCGAAATGATCGCCTGCGCCGAGGCGCGCGGATCGCCAGCCAGCGCAAAGGCGTTCGCATATTCGGGCTTGGTCAGGTCCTTCCAGGTTTTCGGCGCCTCGTCGATCAGGTCGGTGTTCACGCCAAAAGCCATCACGCCGTAGTAATCGCCGTACCAGTGACCATCGGGGTCCTTGGCATCATCAGGAATCGTATCCCAGGTCGAAACCTTATAGGGCTGGATCAGCCCCTCGGCCTGCGCCTGCGGGCCAAAGGACAGGCCGACGTCGATCACGTCCGGCGCCTGCGGACCCTTGTTGTCCTTGTTGGCACGGATCGCCTCAAGCTCATCTGCCGAGCCCGCATCGGGGTTAAGCTCGTTGACCTTGATTTCGGGGTATTTCGCCTTGAAGCCGGCGATCACCTCGCCATAGCCGCACCAGTCATGCGGCAGCGCGATGGTGGTCAGCATACCTTCGGCCTTGGCGGCCTCCTCCAGCGCCGCAAGATCCTGCGCCGAGGCAGCCTCCGAGGCCCCAAGCGCGATCAAAGCGGCAAGACCTGCCACAGTCGGTTGAATCGTCATTGGTCAACTCCGTTCCAGAACACGCCCCCAGTTGGCGGCTGGATGCCACCTAGCGGCCCCCGGTGACAGTCTTGCGACACGACGCCCTTGCTGGCAAAGGTTTTTTTCACCGCAGACGCAAGATCAGGGGACAAGCACGGCACCGACCTTCATGGTCTTGCCGCCGATCCGATAGTCGGCCTCGATCCGGTGACCGGGCAGTGCCGGATGCAAACCGCCCAGCGAGCCCAGCGAAATCACCGATCCGGGCTTTAGCTCATAGCCGCCCTGCTCGATCAGCCACAGCACCACATCCAGAGGATGGCCCAGCAGCATTTGCCCTGTGCCCGCGTCGATGCTGTTTCCGTCAAGCTTGAGGTTCACCGTCAGCCCCGCCAGATCGGCGACCGGGTCACGCAGGTCCGAAATCGGAATGCCGCGTCCCAGCACGCCGCGCCAGGGCGTCACGCCATAGGCCGCCATCAGGGGACCGGTGGGCGTCACCCCCTTTTGCAGCGCCAGATCGGGCAGTTCGATGAACGGCCGCACATCTTTCAGCGCCGCCGCCACCTCTTCGCGGGTGCGCGCCTGCATGATGGCAGAGCTGCCGACGGTCACGACCAGATCGGCCTCAAAAAACGGCGAGCGGCTGCCCTTGAGGCTAAGGCGCGAGCCATCGGGCACCAGCATCGGCGCGAAAAGCGCCCCCGAGACGGGCTGGGTCACGCCGAACCGCTCTTGCACCGGGCGTGAGGTAAAGCCGACCTTGACGCCCACGGGCGCGCCCAGCTCGGTCTCAAGCACGCTGCGGAACGAGGCATAGGCACAGCTTGCATCCTGCGCCGTGCGGACAAGCGGATCGGGCAGGCGCTGACCTGCGATCCAGCCGCGCGCGGCGTTCTGCATCAGCGAGACATCCGGGCAGGCCGCATTGGCCGCGCCCGCCAATGACAACATGATAGCACCCAGAATCAACGATCTCATCGTCCGGCCTCACGAACAGGTTTTGGCAGACGATGCCGCAATGCGCGGCAACTGTCACCGTGATTTTTGCGCACAGGGCGGGCATTTATGGCACCGGAGACACAACAATTCAGGCCCGGCTCCCGCGACAAATACCGCGAACGGTGCCGGACAGTTGCCGCGTGTGGCCCGCGCCCGTTTTCACCTTGATCTACGCGATTTGCAGCCATGCTGTTTGCATCAGCCGACGCGTCCCTTAGAAGCGTCTCTTGGAACAGGCGTCCCCAAACAGGGACCGCAGGCGACAAGGCTGGACATGAGCGATCAACCCACCCCGATGATGGTGCAGTATCTTGCAATCCGCGAGGCCAATCCCGGCGCGCTGCTGTTCTATCGCATGGGGGATTTCTACGAGATGTTCTTTGACGATGCGGTTGCCGCCGCAGCCGCGCTGGACATCGCCCTGACCAAGCGCGGCACCCATATGGGTGAGCCGATCCCCATGTGCGGCGTCCCGGTCCATGCCGCGGAAAGCTATCTGCTGACGCTGATCCGCAAGGGGTTTCGCGTCGCCATCGCCGAGCAGATGGAGGACCCGGCCGAAGCCCGCAAGCGCGGCTCAAAAGCCGTGGTCGCACGCGAAGTGGTGCGTCTGGTCACCCCCGGTACGCTGACCGAGGAATCGCTTCTTGAGGCGCGGCGGCACAATTTCCTCGCCAGCTTTGCCAGCGTACGCGAGGATTCGGCGCTGGCATGGGTCGACATCTCGACCGGCGCCTTTCGGGTCATGACCTGCCCGCCCGCTCGGCTGGGACCGGAACTTGCGCGCAATGCCCCGCGAGAGCTTCTGGTCCTCGAAGGTTCGGATCTGGCCGAGATCGCGGCCGAGGCGGGCGCCGCACTGACCGAACTGCCCGCCGGCAGCTTTGACAGCAGCGCCGCCCAGCGTCGTCTGTGCGCACTGTTTTCGGTCGAGACGCTTGACGGCTTTGGCAACTTTTCACGCGCTGAACTGGCCGCCATGGGCGCGATCGTCGATTATCTGGAGCTGACGCAAAAGGGCCGGATGCCGCTTTTGCGCCCGCCGGTGCGCGAGGCTTTGGGGGGCGCGATGCAGATCGACGCCGCCACCCGCCGCAACCTGGAACTGACGCAGGCCTTGTCTGGCGGGCGCGAAGGCAGCCTGCTTGCCGCCATTGACCGCACCGTAACGGCAGGCGGCGCACGGCTGCTTGAACGCAGGATCAGCGCGCCCTCGCGCAATCTGGACGAAATTCACGCCCGGCAGTCGGCTGTCGCCCATCTGGTGGACGACCCGCGCCTTGGTGCCGATCTGCGCTCTGCGTTGTCCCATGTCCCCGATATGGACCGGGCACTGTCGCGGCTGGCACTGGAACGCGGCGGGCCGCGCGATCTGGCCGCGATCCGCGCCGGGCTGACCCAGGCCGCCCATATCGCCGCCATGCTGGGCGACGACCAGATACAGGTTCTGGCCGAGGCCGCCCGCGACCTGACGGGCCATGACGCGCTGATCGACCTGCTGGACGAGGCGCTGGTCGCCGAACCACCACTGCTTGCCCGCGACGGGGGCTTTGTCGCGGCAGGCTATGACGAGGATCTGGACGAAACCCGCCGCCTGCGTGACGAGGGCCGTGGCGTCATCGCCAGTATGCAGGCTGATTATATTGCCGAAAGCGGTGTCCAAAGCCTTAAGATCAAGCATAACAACGTGCTGGGTTACTTTATCGAGACGACTTCGACCCATGCGGAAAAGATGCTGGCTCCGCCGCTGAACGAACGGTTCATCCACCGCCAGACCACGGCGAACCAGATCCGCTTTACCACGGTCGAGCTGTCCGAGCTTGAAACGCGCATCCTCAACGCCCGCGACCGCGCGCTGGAGATCGAGCGTCAGATCTTTGCCCGCCTGACCGGTGCCGTTCTTGAACAGGCGGGCCCGATCGGGCAGGCGGCGCGGGCACTGGCAGAAATCGACCTGACCGCAGCCTTTGCCGATCTTGCCTCGGCCGAGGGGTGGGTGCGCCCCGAAGTGGACAGCAGCCGCGCCTTTATGATCGAAGGCGGCCGCCACCCGGTCGTCGAGCGCGCGCTAAAGCGCAAGGGCGAGGCTTTCGTCGCCAATGACTGCGCTTTGACCGAAGGCGGCACTCCGGCGATCTGGTTGCTGACCGGTCCGAATATGGCGGGTAAATCGACCTTTCTGCGCCAGAACGCGCTGATTGCCATTCTGGCGCAGGCTGGGGCGTTCGTCCCTGCACGCCGCGCCCATATCGGCCTTGTCAGCCAGCTGTTCAGCCGCGTCGGTGCGGCGGATGATCTGGCGCGCGGTCGCTCGACCTTCATGGTCGAGATGGTCGAGACGGCGGCAATTCTTAATCAGGCCGACGATCATGCGCTGGTCATCCTTGACGAGATCGGACGCGGTACGGCGACCTGGGACGGGCTTAGCATCGCCTGGGCGGTGCTGGAGCATCTGCATGCCAGAAACCGCTGCCGGGCGCTTTTTGCCACGCATTATCATGAGATGACCTCGCTTTCCGCGCGCCTGCCGGGGGTCGAGAATGCCACTGTCGCCGTGCGCGAATGGGAGGGCGAGGTGATCTTTCTGCACGAGGTCAGAAAGGGCGCCGCCGACAGGTCCTATGGCGTGCAGGTGGCGCGGCTGGCGGGGCTGCCCCCATCCGTTGTCGAGCGCGCCCGGGACATCCTGCACCAGCTAGAAAACGGAGAGCGGCAGGGCACCGGAAAACCGGCCGCGCTGCTTGACGATCTGCCGCTGTTCCGCGCCACGCCCGCACCGGCGCCTGGCGCGATGTCGCAACCCCAGCCTTCGGCGGTCGAGGAACGCCTGCGCAAGCTGAACCCCGATACGATCAGCGCACGTGAGGCGCTGGATCTGGTCTATGAGCTGCGGGCGATGCTTGACGAGGACGGAGCCGCCTGACCGGGCGGCCTATATCGTCACCTTGACGAAACTGTCGCGCAGGGCGGCCGACCACGCAGCGGACATGGCCATGAATGCCGGGTCGCCCTCGGCGATGCGACGATGGCTGACGCGGCAATCGTCCTTGCGGATCACCGCCAGATCCAGCGGCATCCCCACCGACAGGTTTGAACGCAGGGTCGAATCCATCGACAGCAGCGCCGCCTTTTGTGCGTCGTCCAGAGAGGTGTCGGGCCGCACCACCCGGTCAAGGATCGGCTTGCCGTATTTATGTTCGCCGATCTGCAGAAAGGGTGTGTCCTCGGTCGCCTCGATGAAATTGCCCTCGGGATAGATCAGGAACAGCCGCATCTCGCCCCCGGCACGCTGACCGCCGACGATCATGCTGGCGCTGGCCTGCTGGTTCAGTTCGCGGCATTGCTCGACAATCTCTCGCCGGGTGCGGTTCAGCGTATTGCCGATGATCGTCGCCACCTGCAGCATGGTCTGGGCGCGCATGATCGAGGTGGTCTCATCCGCTTCGGGCAGGTCGATCGCCTCTTGCAGCCGGGCGATGGTGGTCTGGGTGACCGACAGGCTGCCGGCGGTCATGATGGTGATGATCCGCTCGCCCGGTTTCTCAAAGAAGAACATCTTGCGATAGGTCGAGATGTTGTCCAGCCCGGCATTGGTGCGGGTGTCCGACAAAAGGACCAACCCTTCGTTGAGCTTAAGACCGACGCAATAGGTCATGACCGTCCCATGGCACAAAAACTCCCTGACGGATACGCCCGCCGGGGGCGAGGCGCAACAGCAAGGCTATTGCTCCATTTCCTCGACCTGTACGCGCACATCAAGGCTTTCGTCGCCCGTGCCAAAGGTGGTGCCGCGCACCGGGGCCGCGTCATCCGCATCCAGACCCGAGCCAAGCCGCACATAGCGGTCATCGGGGCAGCAGGCATTGGCCGCGTCAAAGCCGACCCATCCAAGGGGGCCGACATGAATCTCGGCCCAGGCATGGGCTGCGTCATGGGGTTGACCATCCCGGCTGGAATGCAGATAGCCCGAGACATAGCGCGCCGGCAGACCCCGTTCGCGGGCGCAGGCAATCAGCACATGGGCATGGTCCTGACAGACCCCCTGCCCCAGCGCCAGCGCCTCGGCCGCGGTGGTCCGCGCATCGGTCACGCCCGGGCCATAGGCAACCGCCTGTGCCACGGCGGCAGCCAGCCGATGGGCCAGGTCCAACCCGTCCTCGCCCTGGGCCGAATGGGCCAGATCGCGCAACGCCGTATCCAGCCCGGTCGCGGGCGTCGGGCGCAGGTAGACCAGCGGATGAACGCTTTCACGATGGCCGCGCAAAACACCGGCGGTATCGCGCGTCTCGACCTGACCCGAGATCGAGACGACGACCTCTTGCACCGGGCCGCGCACGGTCCAGCCCTCGATCCAGTCGCCCGCCCCGTCGCGAAAAGCCGCACCGCGTTGCCCGCCCGAGACCGAGATGGTCCAGTCCGCAACCCTCTGTCCCTCATAGACCGAGGGCGTCAGCCGCAGGCTCTGCACCAGCCCCTGCGCCGGTGGGTCATAGAAATAGCTGGTTTCATGGGTAATTTTCAGCCGCATGATGCGCCCCCCTTTTTACATCCGGCCGCTTAGGTAATCATCATGCACGGCGGTCGAGATGCTGGCCACCTCGCTGATGAACCAGGTGAGGAACTCGTGCAGCCCCTCGTCAAAGATCTCGTCGATACTGCGGGCAAGCAGGCGTCTCATCGTCTCATGCGCCCGGACCGAGGCGGTGGCGGGCACGCCCTCGCCATAGCGGCGCACCAGCCCGTCCAGATGCCAGACCGCCTCGTAGAGCGAGGTCAGAAGCGAACGCGGGCTTTCCCCGTTCAGGATCAGAAAATCGGCGACCTTCATCGCCGTTACATCGCCGCCATAGGCCCAGTGAAAGGCACGATGCGCCGAAAGCGCGCGCAGGATCACCTGCCATTGATAATTGTCGAGCCCGGATCCGACGAACTCGACCTGCGGCAGCAGCACATAATATTTCACGTCCAGCAGCCGCGCGGTGGCATCCGCCCGTTCAAGCGAATAGCCAAGGTTCAGAAAATGCCAGCCGTCGTTGCGCAACTGGGTTGCGTTGATCGCCCCGCGCACGGTCGAGCCATGGCGCGTGGTAAAGTCGGTCAGCATCGCGGTATCAAGCTGGCTGCGCGGCCGCCGCTCCAGCGACCGCAGTTCTTGATAGGCGGTGTTGAGCGCATCCCAGACCTGACTGGTCAGCGCCGTGCGCACGATCCGCCCGCCCTCACGCGCGCGCTCGATACATGAGGCGACCGAGGACGGGTTGGCATGGTCAAAGAAAAGCCAGCTTTCGATATTTTCCTGCGTGATTTCATCGCCGTAATGTTCGGCGAATGCAGTGCTGGCGCCCGAGGCACGCAAAAGCGAGTCCCATTCGTTGCGATACCCCTCTTCGGTGTTTGGCAACAGCGTGATACGCGCACCCACGTCCAAAAGACGGGCGGCGGTTTCGGCACGTTCCAGATGACGACCCATCCAGAACAGGTTGGCGGCGGTGCGGCTGAGCATGGCTGACCCCTTTCCTATTCCGTCAGGACCCAGGTGTCCTTGACGCCCCCGCCCTGAGACGAGTTCACGACCAGCGAGCCCTCGCGCAGCGCGACCCGCGTCAGCCCGCCCGGCACCAGTTCGATCCGGTCTCCGCACAGGCAGAAGGGCCGCAGGTCGACATGTCGCGGCGCCACCCCCTCATTGACGAAAGTCGGGCTTGTGGACAGTGCCAGCGTCGGCTGGGCGATGTAATTGCCGGGGCTGGCCTTGATCCGCTCGGCAAACGACTCGATCTCGGCCTTGCTGGCGCGGGGGCCGATCAACATGCCATAGCCGCCCGAACCGTGGACCTCTTTGACCACCAGATCCTTGAGGTTGGCCATGACATAGCGATAATCCTCGTCTTTCCACAGCGTCCAGGTCTGAACGTTGCGCAGGATCGGCTCTTCGCCGAGGTAAAAGCGGATCATTTCGGGGACGAAGGTATAGACCGCCTTGTCATCTGCGACGCCCGCCCCCGGCGCCGAGGTGATCGACACTCCGCCCGAACGATAGACATCCATCAGTCCCGGCACGCCCAGCATGGAATCGCGGCGAAAACACAAAGGATCAAGGAACTGGTCATCAATGCGGCGATAGATGACATCGACGCGCTTTGGCCCCTGCGTGGTGCGCATATAAACAAAGCCGCCGTCGACAAATAGGTCGCTGCCCTCGACCAGTTCGACGCCCATCAGGTTGGCCAGAAAGCTGTGCTCATAATAGGCGCTGTTGTAATGGCCGGGGGTCAGGATGACGATGGTCGGCGGCCCCTCGCATTTCCGCGGCGCGACAGAAACAAGCGTGCGGCGCAGCAGTTCAGGATACTGATCCACCGGCTCGATCCGGTTGTTGCGGAACAGCGCCGGGAACATGCGCATCATGATCTCGCGGTTTTCCAGCATATAGCTGACGCCCGAGGGGGTGCGGCAATTGTCCTCAAGCACATAAAACTCATCCCGTCCGGTGCGAACGATGTCGATACCGACGATATGGGAATAGACACCGCGTGGCGGGGTAAAATTTGCCATCGCTTTTTCATAAGCGTCGTTCTGATAAACAAGCCGCGCCGGGATACGGCCCGCGCGCACGATCTCGGCCCGTCCGTAAACATCGCGCAGAAAAGCGTTCAGCGCCCGGGCGCGCTGCTTGATCCCCCTTTCAAGCCGGCGCCATTCGGCCTGCAGGAACACCCGCGGCATCATGTCAAAGGGGATCAGCCGGTCCGGATCGCCCCCCTCGCCATAGACGGCAAAGGTGATACCGATGCGACGAAACAGCGCCTCGGCCTCGGCCTGCTTCATCTGGCGGATCTCGACCGGCATGGTCTCGATCCATTCAGACAGCATGGCATAGGGTTCACGCACCCGATCGCCTTCGAGCATCTCGTTGTAACAGTTCATCATCTTCACCACCCCCTGCTTTGTCCCCGATCTTCGCATCCGCAGTGGCACTGTCCACAGCGCGTCCCCCGCGAATGGTCGGGAAATCCGTTTTTGTCAGAGCAGAGCCTCACTCCGCCCAAATATAAGGCAGATCAGCAGCCGCGGCCCTGTCCACAGCAGTTTAACGCAGCAAAGCCGGGAAAAGATGCGCAGACAGATCGTCAGAAAATGATCGGATCATCTTCGAGCGCGCCAAGATCGCCGACTCCGTTCAGCATGATGGTATCGCCTTTGCCAAAATCCTGAACGGTATTGCCATCGACGACCCGGCCGATCTCCTGCAGTGCCGCGGCCGCGCTCATCTCGGCTCCGCCCCACAGCGTGCCGCCGATTTGCTGCCCGTCGATATTGTTATGAAAACCCCGTGCCTTATCCCGACCACCGGCAAAAGCAGTCGGCCCCGCCACCGCCCAGCAGAGAGCCACTGTCCGCACCACCGGTAAAAGTGTCGTTTCCGGCCACGCCGACAGGCGCGTCATTACCTCCACGACTGCTGAGACGATTGGTGCGAGCATTCCGGTGATCCGGTTCGCCAGTGAATTGCCGGAACCGTTCTGCGCCTTGTCCGATCCCAGAACCAGGTTCTCAAGCCACCAGCCCAGCCTCATGCAGGCATAGGACCGAACCGGATTGATACCGCCGTCCCTTGTCTCAACGATCTTGTCTTTGACGTCGGGGACATAGACATCGTTGTCGGCGCTGTTTCCGATCACCAGATCGTTGCCGCAACCGGCCTGCATGTTCCCGATCAGCGTATCGGAGGTGATCGAAATATTGCCGACAAGCCATGGGCCCCGGATACGGTTCCAGGCGTCGGCGAGATCCGCCGATCATGATTGTCCGAGGCAAGATACAGCGTATCCACACCGTCGCGATCACGGATGGTGAATATGATCGGCTCAGGGCTATCCGTATTACGCAGCAGGCGCGCTACGACGGAACAGGCTGACCCGGCTATCGGTTTTCTCGTCATACACCCATTGCCACAGCGACCCCACATTCACATGACAGCTCGCGATCCTTTCGCCGGTCATCATTGATGAAGGACAGCGTCCTGACCATAGTCACCAAAGGTGATATGGATGGTGGCGCAGAGACCGGGATCGCGGCTGAAGGTAATACCGGCAACCGCCTCCCAGGCGGGCAGAGCCTTTCTGGCAAACTGCCGGCCCTCTGCCGACGGCCCGGGGAGGTCCACGTTCAGCACTCCACGCGACCTGACATCGAACGAACGGCGGCCGCAGCCCTGGCTTTCCAATAGCCATCGGTCAGCCGACGGGTGATCTCAGCCTTTGAAAACCTGCCCATCTCGTACACCTTCCTGCTGCCGGGTGTTGAATAACGGCCGCAGGATGCCAGCCCGCCGATACCTTCTATTCAACCAGTCCCGATCTTCAGATCCCCTGCTTATCTGGCAGAGGTTCAGAATGCCCTTGGATGGTTGAAGCCTATGCGCTGAGCCTGCAGGAGCATTTTGCACCGCCCGGGGTACTCTGAGAGTTCTTGCAGCGACAATCAGTCCCGTTCTGTCCGTGGCAACGCATTTTCGATCAGAAGCTCGGCAAAAGCACGCAGTTAATTCCCCGGGCACGACGTCCGGTCCATAACCGACAGTTCAGGCTCATCTCCCGCGCGCCGATCCGCGCCATCTTCGGCCACCAGACGTACCCGCAAGATTACGGGATTCGGACTCTCAGCCTTCAACGTAAGGTGCAGCAGAGCGTTCTTGCCGGCAACAAGCTGATAACCCGCCCGCCCCCTCGCAGAGCCCCGCCCGAAGCCGTGCAAATGCGGACCACCGGGGCACTTTGCCCGGGCCGGCAGATCAGCGCCACGGGGTCGCGCCGCCATAAGCGCCGCTTATGGCATACGACTGCAAGCAAAATCGCGGAATGGGCAAGGCGTATGTTTTCCTCTTCCATCCATGGGCAGAATGTCCCGGAACTCTGGCACGCATGGTTTTGCGGTTCAACGGTTCCATCCATTGGCAATCAACCGGCAACTAAAATGCCGGGAATAATTTCATTCCTTTTTCACTGTTTGCGGCGCAAATCCTGAGAGCGCTTACCAAGCGGTAAGGATTAGGACATTAGAGATAGGCAGAATTACAGGAAACCGGGATATGACGATGCAACTTAAATCGCTGCCTCATCCAGACGGGCTGATCATCCGTGTCGATGAACGCCGCCTTGATGCGGCTATCGCCACAGCGTTCAAGGATCGCATACGCGGGATGATCGCCACCGGAGGAATCCAGATAATTCTGGACTTGGGCGGGGTTGATTTTATGGACAGCTCAGGCCTTGGGGCGATTATTGCCATTTACAAGGCGATGCCATCAGGAAAAAAATTAACGCTGACGGGCATGACTCCGAATGTCGAACGGGTATTCCGTCTGACCAGAATGGATAAAGTTCTTCCCATTCAAGAATGGGCTGAGACCCCTGCCAGCAGCAATAAAAGAGCCGCGGAATGAATGCGGCATTCAAGCAGGCTGAAACACGGCTGCGATGCCCCCCGCCGGGACGGCAGCCCATGTTTCACCGGATTTTCCGCGCCAACCCCGCAACGGTGCGCGCGGTCCTGCATTTCCTGCGTGAGCGGTTCGACGGCTGCGCAGAAAGTGAGGTCATCTCGAAAGTCGAGCTGGCGCTGGCCGAAGTGCTGAACAATATCTGCGAACACGGCATCAGACACGAAGCTGAGCGGTTACAGGGCCAGCCTCATATACCGCTGATCCACCTATGCGTCGCTCGACATGTGGGCGGCATAGCCTGTGCGGTAACAGATGATGGTCGGCCGCTGCCCCCCTCTTGTCTGGAGGCTCACGGCCTGCCCACGATTTCAGCGCCGGCAGATGCTTTGGATGCAATCCTTTTATTGCCCGAAGGCGGTTTTGGCTGGTTCTTGATTCAGGAACTGACGGCTTCGTTGAGCTATTTCCGTGAAGGCAGGCGAAATTTCCTAGGCTTTATCGTACCTGTAGCCGAACCGCCCCGGCAGCCAGTCGCGTCGAATGAGGGCTAAAGCCCTTCAGTTCAGCCCGAATTGCAAGGGATAACGGCCGTCCTGAAATTCACCGAACATCTCCATCACTTCAGGATGTTCCAGTGGCTCCCCGGAATTGTCCGGAACCAGATTCTGCTCTGAGACATAGGCCACGTAATAGGTCGCCTCGGTCTCGGCATAAAGATGGTAGAAGGGCTGGTTGCGGGCCGGACGTGAATCCTCGGGAATGGACTCATACCACTCCTCAGTATTTGAGAATTCGGGGTCCACGTCAAAGACCACCCCGCGGAAGGGATGTTCACGATGGCGGACCACCTGGCCCAGATTATATTTCGCGGTCTTGGACGGAATCCGCATCTTACCATTCCTGTTTCGCGCGGCTCATACAGCCCTGGGGCGCCGGAGTCCACCTGTCGGACATGAACAATCCGTATCGGTCAATTTTGACACGGATTTTTGCTGCTTTCATCCGAAATCCGCGCGGCTTGGCCAGAGGCTGGACTTACTTTGCAGGCAACGCCTCGCCCGGCTCCAGCGCCACGGTCGAGATCGACATCTTGGCCGACCCCTCTTTCACCTGATCGGTATGGGCCAGATAGATCAGCACCTGATTGTCTTCATCATAGATGCGCTTGACGCGCAGCGCCTTGAAGATCAGCGAACGTGAGGCGCTGAACACATCCTCACCCTCAGGACCGCGACGAATGTCCCCGATGCGGACCGGGCCGGTGCGCGTGCATTCGATGGCCGAGTTCGAGGGATCCTCGAACCAGTTTCCCTGGCTTAGCCTGTCAAGCACCGAACGCTCAAAGTAAGCCAGATGGCAGGTCACGCCTTGAACCTTGGGATCGGCGATGGCTTCGACAATGATATCGTTTCCAACCCAGTCCACCCCGACCTCGCCCACGACTTCGGCCGAGGCGGGCACGGCCATGAGCATCAGCGCGGCCAACCCAGTTTTCATCGAACCCTCCAGAACAATATCGCGCCATGCAAGATGGTGGTCACGGAGGGCTGTCGCAAGATGGCTATGAACCAGCCCTGACAGCGGGCACGCAGGCAACGCACCCCTGCCCGTCAGCCCTTCTTCAGCCGGCTTTCGATCAGCAAATCAGCCTCGTCCAGAATCGGATGGGCGACCGAGGTGATATGCGCATTCACCCGCTTGAGGTCGCGCAGAATGTCCAGATGCAGCGAAGAGGTCTGCTGGCTGTCAGCCCGCCCCTCACGCAAGCGCATCAGATGGCGCTGCGCCGACATGCGCTCAAGCCGCCGAATCTCGACCTTTTCTTCCATCAACTGACGGGCCAGATCACGGTCACGGGTCATAAAGATGGTCTGAGCCAGACGCAGATTCTCGATGGTCATCAGGAACAGCACATCGAGCTCGCGGAAGCCCTCCTCCGAAAAACGCAGAGACAGCACCGCTTTCTTGCGCAACTCGGGACCCAGTCCCTTGTCGATAATGTCGCCGACATGTTCAAGGTTGATGACATAGTCGAGGATGGTGATAGCCTGCCGCCGCTCATCCTCACCAGCATCGCGGCCAAGGCGGGACAGAAAGCTTTTGATCTCTTGCTGCATGCGGTCGACACGCTCTTCCAGCACAGCGACCTCGGCCAGCGGAGCATCATCGCTGCGCTCAAACGCGGTATGGGCTTGCTGCAACATCCGCTCGACCACATCGCCGATCGCCAGCGCCGCGCGGCTTGCCCGGCCCAGCGCCACAGCAGGTGTGTCAAGCGCGCTGCCGTCCAGCAGCTGAACTTCGATTGGCGGTGTCTGTTCGTCTTCGCGCACCAGCTTGGCAGTCAGGCGCGACACCAGCCCGGCAAAGGGCCAGATCACCGCCGCCAGCACGAGGTTAAAGGCCAGATGCGCCTCAACCGCCAGCCCTGTTTCAGGCAGCGGCATAGCGGTCAGCGCCAGCGCCGCCTGCCCAGCCAAAGGTAGCGCGACCATGCAGCCAACCCCACGCACGATCAGGTTGCCCAGCGCCACGCGCCGTGCTGCAATCCCCTGTCCCACGGTCGCAAGCACCGGCGGAATCGCACCGCCAAGGTTTGCGCCCAGCACCAGAACCACCGTCAGCGCCGGGTCCATGCCCAGCGACAGCACCAGCATCACCACCGCCAGCGAGGATGAGCAGATCACCGCAAGCCCAGCCGCCATGGCCAGGGCCACCGGCCACGCATTGCTCAGCATGGCCAGAAAAGCCGCCATTGCTACCGATTCACGCAAGGGTTCGGTCGCCTGGCTAAGCAGCGCGAGAGACAGCAGCATCAGCGCAATGCCGATCAGCGCCAACCCCGCCCCCGAGAGCGAGCGACGATCCTGCCGGCGCAGGATATAACCCACAAGCAGCATCACCGGCACCAGCGCCTCAATCCCCGAGGCGACGATCCAGGCGGTCAGCGCCGTACCCAGATTCGCCCCAAGCAGCACGATCTGGCCCATTCGGGGCTGGATCATGCCGCGATCCGCGAAAGAGGCCGTCATCAAAGCCGTCGCGGTCGAGCTTTGCAGCCCCAGCGTCGCAACCAGACCCGAAATAAACGCGCGCGGCCCGTTCTTTGTGCCCCGGCCCAGCACCATCTTCAGCTTGACGCCAAAGGCACGAACCATCCCGTCGCGCACCAGCCCCAGCCCAAAGAGCAGCAGCGCCACCGCACCGGCCAGCTGAAACATGACGGACAAGGACTGCACGACTGATAACCTCCTGCCGCACCATTATGATGCGTGCTTTTTTACAAATATCTGGCCCGTTGCCGCCACGCGTCAACGGATACCAAGAATGTTAAATGTTTCCCGACACTACAGTCGCAGCGTTGTCACATTACTGCCGCATTTGCAGGCACCGGAATCGGCTCGCGCCCGCCTTCGGTCAGAAGATGCAGGCCCGTGTCGTCAAAAACGACGGCACTGAGCGGGCCACCATAGGCCGCCCCGGTGTCAATGGCCAGCCTGTTGCCAAAATGTGTCACTTTGCCGACCGGAGTGTGACCATGCACGACCAGCACCCCATGGTCACTGGGGTCATCCAGAAAGCCTTTGCGGATCCAGACAAGATCATGCTCGGTCTGCTGCGACAGATCCACACCGGGACGAATGCCGGCATGGACAAACAGCGCCTGCGGTATCAGGTACCACAGCGGCAGGGCAGAGAGCCAGCGCAGATGCACCTTGGGCACCGCGCGCAGCACATCGGCGTGGGTACGGACATGATCGCGGATCTCGACCCCATAGGCGGCCAGCGTCTCGGCCGCACCCAGCGATTCATGGTCCAGCCAATGCCGCCCCGAGCTCAGGCCGGGATCAATCCAGCCAGGCTCGACGGCAAAACGCGGCAGGAAACGGTCGTGATTGCCGCGCAAGACGATCCATGGCCGCCCCTCGGCCTGCCCCCGCATCAGATGTTCGACCACCGCCCGCGAATCCGGCCCCCGGTCCAGCAGATCGCCGACATGCACCACGGTCCCGCCGCCGCCATGCGCGGCATCATCCCGCGCGATCAGCTCATGCGCCGCGCGCAACAGTTCGATATGGCCGTGGATGTCTCCAATGGCATAGGTCCGCATTCCGCCCTCACAAATGAAAACCCCCGGAACCTAGTCCGGGGGCTGGAAAGGTTCAAACCTCGAAATACATTGGCCGGACCTGCAGGAACTTTCCGGTGGCGCGCAAGGCCTCCAACGCTTCAGGCTTCAGAGCTTCGTCAAGGTAAAGGATCGCGATTGCATCATCGCCAGCCTTGGTACGACCAAGGGTAAAGTTGGCGATGTTGACGCCCAGATCACCCAGCGTCGCCCCCAGCGCCCCGATCACACCCGGGACGTCCTTGTTGCGGGTGTAAAGCATGTATTGCCCGATTTCTGCGTCGACATTGATGCCACGGATCTGGATAAAGCGCGGTTTGCCGTCGCTGAACACCGTGCCCGCGATCGAGCGTTCACGCGTGTCGGTAACCACGGTTGCCTTGATGTAACCGTCAAAGACACCCGACTTGGCCTGGGTGGTGGTCGCCACCTGCACCCCGCGCTCAGCCGCCATGACCGGGGCCGAGACCATGTTCACATCCGGGTTGGTCGCCTTCATCACCCCGGCAATCACCGAAGCGTTCAGCGCCTTAAGGTTCATCTCCGAGGTCACGCCGTCATAAAGCACATTGATCGCCTTGATCGGCTCGTCGGTCATCTGGCCGATAAAAGCTCCCAGATGGCCTGCAAGCTTCAGCCACGGCCCCATCACCGCCGCCTCTTCGGCAGTGACCGAGGGCATGTTCAGCGCATTCTGCACCGCGCCGGTCAGCAGATAATCCGACATCTGCTCAGCGACTTGCAGGGCGACATTCTCTTGCGCCTCGGTGGTCGAGGCGCCCAGATGCGGCGTCACCACGACGTTCGGCAACCCGAACAGCGGGCTTTCGGTCGCAGGCTCGGTCGCAAATACATCAAGCGCAGCCCCGGCCACATGGCCCGATTTCAGCAGATCGGCCAGCGCCCTCTCATCAATCAGCCCACCACGGGCAGCGTTGACGATGCGCACCCCCTTCCTGGTCTTCTCCAGATTCTCGCGCGACAGAATGTTGCGGGTCTTGTCGGTCAGGGGCACATGCAGCGTAATGAAATCAGCCTTGGCCAGCAGTTCGTCCAGCTCGACCTTCTTGACGCCCAGCTCCTTGGCGCGATCTTCCGACAGGAAGGGGTCATAGGCCAGGACCTTCATCTTCAGCCCCAACGCGCGGTCAATGACGATCGAGCCGATGTTTCCCGCCCCGATGACGCCCAGCGTCTTGTTAAAGACCTCGACACCCATAAAGCGGTTTTTCTCCCACTTGCCCTCATGGGTCGAAACGCTGGCCTCGGGCAATTGACGGGCAACGGCGAACATCAGCGCAATGGCATGTTCGGCGGTGGTGACCGAGTTGCCAAAAGGCGTGTTCATCACGATCACACCTTTTTTCGAGGCAGCCGGAATATCGACATTGTCCACCCCGATACCGGCACGGCCGATCACCTTCAGACGAGTGGCATTTTCCAGCAGCTTCGCCGTCACCTTGGTGGCCGAGCGAATGGCCAGACCGTCATATTCACCGATGATCTCAGCCAGCTTGTCTTTATCCTTGCCGACGTCGGGCAGATAATCGACTTCAACGCCGCGATCACGGAAAATCTGCACGGCGGTTTCCGAAAGCTTGTCCGAAACAAGAACCTTGGGCATTTCTCTATCCTCTGGATATACAGGGCCGGCGCGGGAAAACGCCCCCCGCGCGAGTGTTTCTTTCGTGAATAAATATCCCGGGGTCCGGGGCAGCGCCCCGGTCCGGCAGATCGCTCAGGCAGCCTCGGCCTGCGCCTCGATCTCGGCCTCAAAGGCATATTCGATCCAAGGCATCAGCGCCGCGACATCCGAGGTCTCAACGGTCGAGCCGCACCAGATCCGCAAACCGGGAGGTGCATCGCGATAGGCGCCGGCGTCCAGCGCCACGCCCTCTTTCTCCAATCGCTTGGCAACGGCCTTGGCAAAAGCTGCGCCATCCCTGATGCGCGGATCGGTAAATTTCAGGCAGACCGAAGTGGTCGAGGCCGTCGCCGGGTCCTCGGCCAGATCAGCGATCCAATCCTTATCGGCGATGAAATCGCGCACGGCCTGTGCATTGGCCTCGGCCCGGGCGATCAGCGCCTTGCGGCCGCCAAGCGACTTGGCCCATTTCAGCGCCACCAGATAATCCTCGACGCACAGCATCGACGGCGTGTTGATGGTCTCGCCCTTAAAGATGCCCTCGATCAGCTTTCCGCCCTTGGTCATGCGGAAAATCTTGGGCAGCGGCCATGCGGGGGTATAGCTTTCCAGCCGCTCGACAGCGCGCGGGCTCAGGATCAGCACACCATGCGCACCCTCGCCGCCCAGAACTTTCTGCCAGCTAAAGGTCACCACATCCAGCTTGTCAAAGGGCAGATCCATCGCGAATGCAGCCGAGGTCGCGTCACAGATGGTCAGCCCGTCGCGGTTTGCCGGAATCGCATCGCCATTCGGCACCCGCACGCCCGAGGTCGTGCCGTTCCAGGTAAAGACAACATCATTGTTGAAGTCGACTTCGGCGAAATCGACGATCTTACCGTAATCAGCCTTGCGCACCACTGCATCCAGCTTCAGCTGCTTGACCACGTCGGTCACCCAGCCTTCGCCAAAGCTTTCCCAGGCCAGCATCTCGACCTTGCGTGCGCCCAGAAGCGACCACAGCGCCATCTCGACCGCGCCGGTGTCCGAGGCAGGCACGATGCCGATACGGTAATCGGCCGGCACGCCCAGAATCTCGCGGGTCAGGTCGATGGCCTCGGCCAGCTTGGCCTTACCGATAGCTGCGCGGTGCGACCGGCCCAAGGGGGCGTCGGCAAGCATGTCCAGCGAATAATGGGGGATCTTGGCGCAGGGGCCCGAAGAAAAGCGCGGATTGGCCGGCCGCGCGGCCGGAGCAGTCTTGCTCATGATGTTAGCCTTCCAGCTATAAGCGCCGCGTTGGGGCGGCGTGTCCCGCGAACGGCTCTACTACCCGGCCGGGATTCTCGCAAGGAAAATTTGCAAGCAATGTTTGCGACAGTTTGGCGGCACGATTCCGACGATTGATCCCCCGCAGCGCATTGGCTAGTGCTGCCGCAAACAACCGCCCCGGGGGCCCTTATGTTCACCGTCACCCTTCTTGCCGCGCCCAGCCGGGCGGACCTCTCCCCCTCGCTGGTCGATGAGCTGTGCAGCGCCTGGAACGGCGGCCATGTGATCTGGCTGGCTGCCGGCATCGCCGCCGAATTCCCGCTGCCGGCCGAGCCCGTAGATTTCTGGCAGGTGTGGGAACAGCTTCAGGCCCGGGGCTTTGATATCGCGATCCAGCCGACCCAGGGCCGGCGCAAGGCGGTGCTGCTGGCCGATATGGATTCGACGATGATCCAGCAGGAATGCATCGACGAACTCGCCGCGGTCGCCGGAGCAGGCGAACGTGTCGCAGCCATCACCGCCCGCGCCATGAACGGCGAGCTGAACTTTCACGAGGCACTGCTGGCCCGGGTCGGTCTGCTGGCCGGCCTGCCCGAAACCGCGATCCGCGAGGTGCTCGATACGCGCATCACCCTTGCTCCGGGGGGACGCGAACTGGTTGCAACCATGCGCGCGCAGGGCGCCTATACCGCGCTCGTCTCGGGCGGGTTCACCGATTTCACTGGCCCGATTGCACGCACACTTGGCTTTGACGAGCATCGCGCCAACACCCTTTTGGCCGAAGGCGGTGTCCTGACCGGACAAGTCACCCTGCCGATCCTTGGACGAGAAGCCAAGGTCGAGGCGCTGAACGATATCACCGCCGCCCGCGGCCTTTCGGCCGCCGATGTGCTGGCGGTCGGCGACGGCGCGAACGACCTCGGCATGCTGGAACTGGCTGGCATGGGGGTCGCGCTGCATGCCAAACCGGCGGTCGCAGCGCAGGTCGGCTTGCGAATCAACCACGGCGATCTGACCGCGCTTTTATATCTGCAAGGCTACGCGGCCGAAGAATTTGTCGGCTAGAAATGTCAAATTTGTCGCATCTTCTTGCTCCAAAGAGCAAATTCCGGCCTCAAGCGAACTTGCGGCCATGACCGTTCGGTGACAGAAGCAGAAAATGACTCCGCGCCTTAAAGCTTTGACCGTGCATCTTCTGACCGCTACCGGAGCGGTTCTGTCGATGCTTGCGCTGCTGGCCGCCGTTCGTGGCGACTGGTCGCAGATGTTCTTCTGGCTGGTCATCGCGCTGATCGTCGATGGCGTCGACGGCCCCCTGGCGCGGCGTTATCAGGTCAAAATCAACTGGCCGACCTATGACGGCGTGTTGATGGACCTAATCATCGACTACCTGACCTATGTGTTCATCCCGGCCTATGCGCTGTTCATGTCGGGGCTTTTGCCCGGCTGGACCGGCTGGATTGCCATCATCGCGATCACCTATGGCAGTGTGATTTATTTCGCTGACACGCGGATGAAAACCCGGGACAATTCCTTTGCCGGCTTTCCCGCCTGCTGGAACATGGTCGTGCTGGTGCTTTTCGCGCTCAAGCCGAATTTCTGGGTCATCCTGGCCATCGTGGTGGCGCTGACCGTGACCATGTTCACCAACGTAAAATTCATCCACCCGGTACGAACCAAACGCTGGCGGCTGGTATCTCTGCCCGTCACCGTTGCCTGGGTCGTCTTTGCAGTCTGGGCGGTTCTGGTCGATTTTCACCCCGACAGTTTTGCCCGCTGGGGCCTGCTGCTTAGTTCGCTGTGGCTGATGTTCGCCGGGCTGGCCCAGCAACTGACTGAGCGGCGGACTTGATCAAAGGCCATTTTCCCCGGAAGGTGCCAGGCTAAGGATAGCCGAAGGGGAGCAGGATGTTCGCAAGATTCAAGCTGGCCGCAGCAGCGGCGGCAATGCTGTGCACGCCAGCACTGGCAGCACCCGATTCGATCACATTGGGCATGGTGCTGGAGCCGCCGAATCTTGACCCCACCGGGGGTGCAGCGGCCGCGATCGACGAAGTTGTCTATGCCAATGTCTTCGAGGGGCTGACCCGCATCGCCCCGGACGGCAGCGTCCAGCCCAGCCTTGCCGAAAGCTGGGACAGCTCTGACGGCAAGACCTACACCTTTCACCTGCGCCCGGGTGTGACCTTTCACGACGGCAGCGCCTTTGACGCGCAGGACGTGATCTTTTCGCTGGACCGCGCCCGGGCTGACGACAGCACCAACGCCCAGAAGGTCCTGTTCGAGGGGATCGAGACGGTCGAGGCCGTTGACCCTCTGACCGTCCGCGTCACGCTGAAATCCCCCGATGGCGGCTTTCCTTTCAAGATGGCCTGGGGCGATGCGGTGATGGTGGATGAGGCCAGCATCAAGGACATCGCCACCCAACCGGTCGGCACCGGCCCCTTTCGCTTTGGCGAATGGAAACAGGGCGATCATGTGCGACTGGACGCCTTTGACGGCTATTGGGGGCAAAAACCGGCGCTTAAATCCGCCACCTTCCGCTTTATCGGCGATCCGACCGCCGCCTTTGCCGCGCTGATGGCCGGGGATATCGACGCCTTTCCGATCTATCCTGCGCCCGAGACACTGTCTCAGCTTGAGGCGGACCCGCGCTTTCGCATCCTCACAGGCACGACCGAGGGCGAAACCATTCTGGCCATGAACCACAAAAACCCCGCCCTGGCCGATATCCGGGTGCGTCAGGCTATCGCCCATGCGATCAACCGCCAGGAGATCATCGACGGTGCGATGTTCGGCTATGGCACCCCCATCGGCACGCATTTCGCGCCGCATCACCCCGATTACGTCGATCTGACAGCGAAATCGCAATACGATCCCGAACAGTCGAAAAAGCTGCTGGCCGAGGCTGGCACCGGGGATCTGACCCTGCGCCTTGCCCTGCCCCCAACCCCCTATGCCCGCCGGGGCGGCGAGATCGTCGCGGCAGAGCTGCGCGCCGTCGGTATTCAGACCCAGATCACCAATATGGAATGGGCGCAGTGGCTTGAGCAGGTTTTCAAGAATGCCGATTACGATCTGACCATCATCAGCCATGTCGAGCCGATGGATATCGGCATCTATGGCCGCAAGGACTATTATTTCAACTACACCAACGCAGGCTTTGATGAGGTGATGGCTCGTCTTGACGCCACCACCGACCCGGCAGAGCGTTCGGCACTGCTGAAACAGGCGCAAGAGATTTTGGCGGGGGATTATGCCAACGCCTTCCTGTTCCAGCTTGCCAAGACCGGCGTCGCCAAGGCCGAAATCGAAGGGCTGTGGGACAACTCTCCTATGCCGGCAAATGACCTGACCCAGGTGCGGTGGAAGGAATAACCCCCCGGCTCCAGCTGGCAAGCCCTGGAAAACGCCGTCCAAAGCGGCGTTTTTCAGTTCTTCAGCACCAGACAGCGCCCACCAAGGCCGCGCAGGCGGGTGCAAAAAGCATAGGCCTCGGATTTGGAGGAATAGCCGATCTGCGCCGTGTACACCTTGCGCGGCCCACCCGAAATGCGGCGCAGCACATAGCTGACCCGCTTGCCGCCAAGAATCGGGCGCAGTTGCCGGTTCAGACGCGCAACCTGATTGCTGACCCCCGCGCGGCTTGGGTGGGTGGCAACGATCACACCCCACGGCCAGGGATGATCGGGGGTCTGGAACTCGCGTAGCTTGCGCTTGCCGGCCAGATCTATGCAGGCCTGACGAAAGGGCCGCTCTTTATCCAGCCGCACGTCCAGCTTTTCAGGTGGGTTCTCGCGCCAGGCCGTGGCCGTCTGGCCGGTGATCGCCTGAACGTAATCCTGCGTCTCCCACGGCAGGTTACCGCCTTGGGCAACGAAACGCGCCGCCCGGTTCTCGCCGCCGTTATAGGCAACAGCGGCCAGACCGACATTGCCGAAACTGGTGGTCAAACTGGCCAGATAACGGGCTGAGGCCTCGATAGCCTTGGCCGGGTTAAAGGGATCGTCGAGCCCAACCATATCGGCCGTGCCAGGCATGAACTGCGCAATTCCCATGGCGCCGACCGGGCTGATCGCGCCATGCTCGAACAGGCTTTCCTTCCACAGCAGGCGCGCAAAGAAATGCGGATCCAGCCCGTTCTTGCCCGCCTCACGCTCGATAGCGGCGCAAACATCAGGGACATAGCTTGCCAGCGAAATGCAGGACTTCCCGTCATTGGTGCAGCGCAGCTTTTCAGACAGGCGCGGCGCAGGCAGACCCAGAATCGCATCCACCGCCTCATAAGCTGGGGCGGCGGTCGCGGTCAGAACAGTGGCAAGGGCCAGGATCAGGCGGCGCATAGGGGTCTCGGACAGATCAGGCTTGGCCCAGATAGCAATCCGGGCACGGGTTGAAAACCGTGCCTGCGCTCATCCGTCAACCTTCTTGTCGGCCTTTGGCTTGTCTGCGGCTTTCGCGGGGGCCTTTTCCTTGGCTGAAGTATCAGCGGCAGATGCGGCGGATTTCGCCGACTTGCGCGCAGCCTTGTCAGACTCTTTGGCGGTTTTCTTTTCGGCTTGCTTGATGAGCCGGCGTTCGGCCTTATCGGTCCCCTGCCCAGCCTCATCACCCTGCTCGGCCTTGCGGCGACGCTTTTCGGTCGAGGCATTGGAGGTCGCCAGCAGCAAAGCCTTGCGCAGCGCCTCGCTTTCATCGCGCATCCGGCGCAGGTCGCGGTGCAGCCTGTTCAGCGCAGCCTTGTCCAACTGGCGCAGGGCCGCTGGTTCGGTCCGGGCAACAAGCCCATCCAGATCACTCAGGACATCTGCCAAGGTCGGTTCGGCGGGGGTAACCATGAAAATCGCTCCGTTTCAGGCAATTGATGGCCAGAACCTGCCACGCCTCGTCGGCAGAGACCAGAAAAAGAATGCCCCGGCCACGACGGGCCGGGGCAGGATCAGTCCGAAAGGATCGGACGATTATTGCGCAGGCTGGGCCGCCGCGGTCTGGACCTCGCCCGCCGGGGCAAGATAACCGTTCGGCAACTCGACCAGCGGGCCTTCCAGCGCAAGGCTTTCAGCGCGGGTGCGGACCTTGACGCGGGTTCCGTTCGGCACGTTTTCAAACAGGTCCATGATGTCCTGGTTGAACAGGCGGATGCAGCCTGCCGAAGTCGCCTTGCCGATCGAGGACGGGTCCATCGTGCCGTGGATACGGTACATGGTGTCACGCCCGCCCTGATACAGATACAGCGCGCGCGATCCCAGCGGGTTGTCGACGCCGCCCGGCAGGCCACCCTTCAGCGGGCCGTAAAGCTCGGGCTGGGTGCGGACCATGTTCGCGGTGGGCGTCCAGCTGGGCCAGGCGTGCTTGCGCCCGATGGTGGCCGAACCCTGAAAGTTCTTACCGGCCTGACCGACGGCCACGCCGTAACGCATCGCCTCGCCGTTATCGAGCACATAGTAAAGGAACCGCGCATAGGGATCGACAACGATCGTCCCGGGCGCATCGGGGCCGTTATAGGGAACGCGCTGGCGCCGGTTCCGCTCGGTCAGGTAGGCGGGGCGGACGGCGTGAATCTCGATCGGCTGGCCATTCGGGCCCGTATCGACCCGCGCGCCATAAACGCCCTGATCAGCGGTGGGCGGCTGGGCCGGAGTCTGGGGGGTAGGCGCACAGGCGGCAAGGCCAAGACCCATCGCCAGAATGAGCGGTGCAAAGCGCATCAATGTTTCCCTTCGTAACGCGCCGCGCCAATCCAGCGCGGTCGTGGCAGCTGTGACATTGCGTCGGGCCGCGTGCCCTACCCGAGCAGAGGGCGGACACGGGGTATTTCTACCCACCGTATCAGACTGACCGCTTTGCCGCGTCAAGCCTCGGCAGGCCCGAACCACCGCAGTCGTTACCGAACTGTTGCCAAATCGCGCGATTCTCATCACCTGATCGTAGCAATTCACGCTGCAAGGGAACCCGCAGCCGCGGGGAAACGTTTCCCGCCACATCGGCCAAGAGCCGCAAATCGCGAAGGAGGCGCATTCACATGACCCTGTCCGCACTGCTTATCACCCTGATCATCGGCGCGATTGCCGGCTGGCTTGCCGGTCTGATCGTCAAAGGCCATGGGCAGGGCCTGCTGATGAATATTGTTGTTGGTATCCTTGGCGCCGTAATCGCCGGCTGGCTGTTTCCGACCATCGGCCTTGGCACTTCGGGCTCAACCCTTGGCACAATTGTCTCGGCCACAATCGGCGCAGTCATCCTGCTGGTGGTGCTGCGGCTGATCAAAAGGGCCTGACCTCAGAATCAACCCGGCCTCAGAACGACGAAAGGGATCGTATACGATCCCTTTCGTTTCCATTCTGGAAATTGCTGACGGATCAGGCTTCGGCAGGCTGCAGCGTGGGTTGGCCCGCCGCACGACCGCCGCGCAGATAGCGCGCATAGCCCAGATCCTCGGCCGCGATGTCCGGTTTGCGCCCCGAGATCAGGTCGGCAATCAGCCGCCCCGACCCCGCCGACATGGTCCAGCCCAGCGTGCCATGCCCGGTATTGAGGTATAGGTTCGGGATCGGGGTCGCACCGACAATCGGCGTCCCATCTGGCGTCATCGGCCGCAGCCCGGTCCAGAACAGCGCCTTATCGGTATCACCCGCCCCACCGAACAGCTCATTCACCGATTTCGCCAGCGTCTCTTTGCGGCGCGGGTTCAGGCTAAGGTCATAACCTGCGATCTCGGCCAGGCCACCGACGCGGATGCGGTCGCCAAGCCGGGTGATCGCAACCTTGTAAGTCTCGTCCATCACGGTCGAAACCGGAGCCCGGCTTTCATCGCTGATATCAATGGTCAGCGAATAACCCTTCAGCGGATAGATCGGCAGGCGCAGGCCCAGATGCCGCACCATCTGCGGCGAATGGGGACCCATGGCTAGCACATAGCGATCTGCGGTCAGGCGGCCTTTATCGGTGCGCACGGCGCTGATGCGGCCAACCCCGGCTTCGAGCGACTCGATATTGACGCCCCACATGAACTTGACGCCCGCCTCGGCCGCCATCTCGGCCAGCCGGTTGGTGAACAGGAAGCAATCCCCCGTCTCATCCCCCGGCAGGCGCAGCCCGCCGACGATCTCATCAGCGGCCTTGGCCAGCCCCGGCTCGGCAGCAACGCAGCCTGCGCGGTCCAAAAGCTCAAAGGGAACCCCGTCGGCCTTGAGCACCTCGATATCCTTGCCCGCCGCATCCAGCTGTTGCTGCTTGCGAAAGACCTGCAACGTACCCTGAGTACGCTCATCATAACGGATGCCCGTCTCGGCCCGCAGCTCAACCAGGCAGTCGCGGCTATATTCGGCCAGCCGGACCATACGACTTTTGTTGATGGCATAGGCCGAAGAGGTGCAATTCGCCAGCATCCGCGCCATCCACGACAGGCGCTGCCAGTCCAGCCGGGGCTGAATAACCAGGGGCGCATGGCGCTGGAACATCCATTTCAGCGCCTTCAGCGGGATGCCCGGCGCGGCCCAGGGCGAGGAATAGCCCGGCGAAATCTCTCCCGCATTGGCAAAGCTGGTTTCCAGCGCCGGTCCCGGCTGCCGGTCGATCACGGTGACCTCATGACCTGCCTTGGCCAGATACCATGCCGAAGTGACCCCCAGCACGCCCGCCCCAAGAACGATGACCTTCATCTTCGCGCACCCCCAAATCCGAGTTGGGCCAAGGATATCCAAGCGGATGGAAATGAAATCCCGATTCCATCACAAATTTACGGATAAACGACAATACTAATGCGCAATATGCGATTTCAATCGAAGATTATTCGATTATTTTCCGGAATCGCCGGACAATCGCGCCAGGGCGGCAAGAATCGCCCGGGGGCGGATTGCGACTGGCACGACCTCTGCCTAAGGTTGGAGACGCCGTCCCAGGTTTTCAGGATCATGCCAGCCCCTGCCCGCAAGAGCCCCTTTGCCCCGTTCCGTCACCGCGATTTCCGGCTGCTCTGGTCGGCCACGCTGATTTCCAACTTTGGAGGGCTGGTTCAGGCGGTTGGTGCCGCCTGGATGATGACCCAGCTAACCGATTCGGCAACGCTGATCGCACTGGTGCAGGCGTCAAACACCCTGCCGATCATGCTGTTTGCGCTGCTTTCGGGGGCGCTTGCCGATATTTTTGACCGCCGCACCCTGCTTTTGGGGGCGCAGACGTTCATGGCGCTGGTCTCGGTCATGCTCGCGGTGCTGACATGGCAGGGTTGGATGACGCCGCTGATCCTTTTGTCCCTGACCTTTCTGATCGGGGTCGGACAGGCGATCTATAACCCGCCGTGGCAGGCAAGCATGCAGGATCTGGTCCCGCGCGAAGACCTGCCGGCGGCGGTGTCGCTGAACTCGGTCGGCTTTAACCTGATGCGCAGCGTCGGCCCGGCAGTGGGCGGGATCATCACCGCCGCCTTTGGCGCAGCGGTTACCTTCGCGGTGAACGCGATCAGCTATGTGCCTTTGCTTGGCACGCTTTTGCGCTGGCATCCGGTCACCCCACCCCGCACCACAACGCCCGAGCCCTTTGTCGCGGCGGTGGGCGCGGGGCTGCGCTATGTGGCGCTGTCGCCCAATCTGGTGCGCGTGCTGTCGCGTGGGGCACTGTTCGGTTTTTCGGCCATCGTGATCATGGCGCTATTGCCGGTGGTCGCCAAACAGAACCCGGCCGGAGGTTCGCTGCTTTTTGGCCTGCTGCTTGGCTGTTTCGGACTGGGCGCGATCTGCGGGGCGCTGATCAACCCGCGTGTGCGCGAACGGCTGGACAATGAAAATGTCATCCGGCTGGCCTTTGCCGCCTTTGGCGGCTCAGCCCTGCTGCTGGCGCTGACGGAAAGCACATGGCTGCATGTGCTGGCGATGCTGCCCGCGGGGGCAAGCTGGGTGCTGGCGCTGTCGCTTTTTAATGTGACGGTCCAGCTGTCGACGCCGCGCTGGGTGGTGGCACGGGCACTGGCGCTGTACCAGACGGCGGTCTTTGGCGGCATGGCTGCGGGCAGCTGGATCTGGGGCGCGGTCGCCAACAGCTATGACGTGAACACGGCACTGATCGCGGCCTCGGTCCCGCTGTTTCTGGGCGCAATTCTGGGGCATTGGCTGCGCATCCCTGAATTCGGCACGCTGGATCTGGACCCGGTAAACCGCTTTCGCGAACCTGAACTGGCCGTGGATCTACGCAGCCGTTCGGGCCCGATCATGGTCATGGTGGATTACGAGATTGACCAGAAAGACGTGCCCGAATTCCTGCGCCTGATGGCGCTGCGCCGCAATATCCGTCGCCGCGACGGGGCACGGAACTGGGCACTGCTGCGCGATCTTGAACACCCCGAGCGCTGGACCGAAAGCTATCACATCGCCACCTGGGATGAATATATCCGCCACAACCTGCGCCGCACCAAAGCGGATTTCGAGACCTATCAGGACCTGCACAAACTGCACCGCGGCAGCGAGCCTCCGCTTGTCCACCGCATGATCGAGCGTCACACCGTCAGTCTGGACGACGATATGCCGCTGATCGGCAAGATCGAGGTACCCTGAGCGTATAGGTGAGTTTACCGGCTTTACCCAAGCCGCGCGCCGCACTAGCGTTTTCACATGCTGCGCTATCTGATCCGCCGCCTGATATCGCTTGGCCTGAGCCTGCTCGTGGCCTCGGCGCTGATTTTTTCGGTGGTCGCTTTGGTGCCCGGGGACCCCGCCAGCTTTATGCTGGGCACGGGCGCCCAGCCCGAAACGGTGGCCACGCTGCGCCAGCAGATGGGCCTGGATCTGCCGCTGCCCCTGCGCTACCTGCACTGGCTCGGCGGTATTCTGGGCGGTGATCTGGGTCATAGCTTCACTTACAAGACCCCGGTCGCAGGGATGATCCTTGACCGGATGCAGGTCTCGCTGCCGCTGGCGCTGATGGCGCTGGCGCTATCGACGCTGATTGCCCTGCCCATCGGCATGTTCGCTGCCGGACGCCGCGGGCGGGTGGGCGATACGGTGGTGATGGGCGCGACACAGGTCGGGATCGCACTGCCCAATTTCTGGTTCGCCATGCTGTTGGTGCTGGTTTTTGCGGTGAACCTGCGCCTTTTGCCGGCTGGCGGTTTCCCGGGCTGGGATCATCCCGGTGCGGCGCTGAAATCGCTGATCCTGCCCGCTGTGGCGCTGGCCCTGCCGCAGGCCGCGATCCTTGCGCGGGTGCTGCGCTCGGCCCTGATCGAGACGCTGGGACAGGACTATATCCGCACTGCACGCGCCAAGGGGCTGAGCGCGGGTCGGGCCCTGCGCCGCCACGCGCTGCGCAATGCGCTGATTCCGGTACTGACCATCCTTGGCATGCAGTTTTCGTTCCTGCTGGCCGGAGCGATCATCATCGAAAACGTCTTTTACCTGCCGGGGCTTGGCCGCCTGATCTTTCAGGCCATCACCCAGCGCGATCTGATCGTCGTGCAGGGCGCGGTGCTGGTGCTGGTCGCAGCTGTCATCCTTGTCAATTTTCTGGTCGATCTGTCCTACGCGGCCGTCGATCCGAGGCTGCGCAGATGAGGGTATCGCTGATCCTTGGGGCGCTGCTTTCGGGGCTGGCGCTGGTCGCGGCGGCGGTCTCATTCTTTTGGACGCCCGCGGATGTGACCCAGCTGGCGATTGCGCAAAAGCTGCTGCCACCCTCGGCCGAACACTGGTTTGGCACCGACCACTTTGGCCGCGACATGCTGTCGATGATCATGGTCGGTGCGCGCACCTCGATTGCTGTCGCGCTGGTGGCGGTGGGGATCGGTATGGGCTTTGGCGTGCCTTTGGGCCTTGTCGCCGCCGCCCGCAGTGGCAGTTGGCTGGACGAAACGATCATGCGCGGCAATGACCTTGTCTTTGCCTTTCCAAGCCTCGTCATCGCCATCCTGATCACCGCGGCGCTGGGGCCGTCGGCGACGAATGCGATCATCGCCATCGGAATATTCAACATCCCGGTCTTTGCCCGGGTCACGCGCGGGGCCGCCCTGCCGCTGTGGACGCTGGACTATGTCCGGGCAGCGCAGGTCGCGGGCAAGGGCCGCACGCGGATCAGCCTGCAACATATCCTGCCGAATGTCGCCAGCCTGCTGATCGTGCAGGGCACCATCCAGTTCAGCCTGGGCATCCTGGCCGAGGCAGGCCTGTCCTATGTCGGCCTTGGCGCGCAGCCTCCGACGCCAAGCTGGGGCCGGATGCTGGCCGAGGCCCAGACCATGGTCGCGCTGGCCCCGCATGTCGCCGTGATCCCCGGCCTTGCCATCGTGGTGACCGTACTGGGGCTGAACCTGCTTGGGGACGGGTTACGGGACGCTCTGGATCCCAGATTGCGCAGGTCGCCATGATCGAGACCAGCAAGCTTGCCATCAGCATCGGCACTCATGACATCCTGCACGGGATCAGCCTGCGCCTGCCGCCGGGCGAGATCACCGGGCTGGTCGGCGAAAGCGGCTCGGGCAAATCCATGGCGGCGCTGGCGATCATGGGCCTGTTGCCCGAGGGGATGCGCGCCGAGGGCCGGATCGGGCTTGACGGGCTGAACCTGCTTGACCTGCCCGAACGCGAGCTGTGCCGCATCCGGGGCAAGCGCATCGGCATGATCTTTCAAGAGCCGATGACGGCGCTGAACCCGCTGATGACCATCGGCGATCAGGTGGCCGAGGTGCTGCGCATCCATGAGGGTCTGGACCGCAAAACGGCGCTGCTGCGTGCCCGCGACCGGCTGGATCGCGTCGGCCTGACCGCCCCGCGCTTTCCGCTGACGCTTTACCCGCATGAACTATCGGGCGGTCAGCGCCAGCGCGTCGCCATCGCCCTTGCCATCGCCCTGCGCCCGGAACTGCTGATCGCGGATGAGCCGACGACCGCGCTGGACGTGACCACACAAGCCAAGATCCTTGACCTGCTGAAAGAGCTGGTGCGCGACGAGGGGATGGCGCTTTTGCTCATTACCCATGACCTGGCCGTGGTTGCAGGGGTCGCGGATCGCGTTGCGGTGATGCAGCACGGCGTCATCGTCGAAGAGGGGCCGACCGAGCAAGTCTTTCGCCAGCAGCTCCATCCCTATACCCGCGCGCTGTTTGCCGCCTCGACCCATCAGCCGCGGCTGGTGCTGCCATCGGACCAGCCCCGCCCGCTGTTGCAGGTCGAGGGCGCGGTGCGCGAGTACCCCCTGCCCCGTCGCGGCCTGACCGGCAGGCGCGACAGCCTGCGGGCGGTGGACGGCGTCAGCTTTCACATCGACGCCGGAGAGTCGGTTGGACTGGTCGGCGAGTCAGGCTGCGGGAAATCAACGCTGACGCGGGCGATCCTAGGCCTCGACCGGCTGCAGGGCGGTCGCATCCTGCTTGAAGGACAAGAGATCCGCGCCGGTCACGCCATGCCGCCCAATCTGCGCGCCGGGATGCAGGTTGTCTTTCAGGACCCATTCGGCAGTTTCGATCCGCGCTGGACAGTCGAACAGCTTGTGGCCGAACCGTTTCACCTGACCGGCCGCCCCCGCGACTGGCGCGAACAGGTGGCCGAGGCGCTGTTCGAGGTCGGCATCGCTGGGGATGCCATGCGCCGCCATATCCACGAATTTTCCGGCGGCCAGCGCCAGCGTATCGCCATCGCCCGGGCCCTGATCATCAAGCCCAGGCTGATCGTTCTGGACGAGGCGGTCAGCGCGCTTGATGTCCGGGTGCGCGCGCAGGTTTTGGACCTTCTGGCCCAGCTGCGGGTCAGCCATGGCCTGTCCTACCTGTTTATCAGCCATGACCTTTCGGTCGTGCGCCGGATCACCGACCGGGTGATGATCATGGAAAAGGGCCGCATCGTCGAATCCGGCCCCACCCATGCGGTGCTGGAAACGCCCGAACATCCCTATACCGCCAGTCTGCTTGCCGCGACGCCGCAGATCCCCGACGGGTGGAGCGTTCACGAACAGGTCAACGGGGTTGCACTTTCTTTTCCGGAACCATAGCTGCAGCACTCCCAAAGCTGAACGCAACCAAAGACCACAACCCATGCGCGAAGATCACGGCACAACCGTCCCGGCCAGCGGCAGCAAGGCTGACGGGCCCACGGCCCTGCAGGGCGGCACCGGCGCTTTGCCCCCCGCCATGCCCGAATCACCTATTCCCGATTGGTCGGCCCGCAACCGCACCCCTGATCCGCTGACGCAGCACAGCTCTGACGCCACGGCCGTGCAGTCCCGGCCTGCGGTGAATGATGCGCAAAAGGGTCAGGATCGCGCCAGTGGCAGTGCCCCGGCCGTTGCCGAATTTGCAACCATCTGAAATCACAGAAAATTCATTACGACCGGAACGGCCCGCGGTTTTCCAAAAACAACAGGCCCCGCGCTGGCAGGGCCTGTTGCTCCTCCCCTGTTGTGGCGGCCAGCCTCCCCGCGTAGCCGCCTCAGGTAACTGATCTGCTCAGGCGCTGATCAACTCTGCCTGACGCACAATCACTTGTGCCTGACGGATGGACGCGATGTCAACCAGTCGACCTTTGTATACCGTCGCGCCGGCCCCGCTACGCTTGGCCTCTTCCATCGCGGCAAGGATCTCGCGCGCCTCAGTCACGGCCTTTTCGCCAGGCGAAAAGATCTCATTCGCCAGCGCCACCTGCTTGGGATGGATCGCCCATTTTCCGACCATGCCCAAAGTGGCTGAACGCCGGGCCTGAGCGCGAAAGCCCTCATCATCGCTGAAATCGCCAAACGGTCCATCGACCGGCAGCACGCCATGGGTGCGGCAGGCGGCGACAATCGCGGTCTGCGCCCAATGCCACGGATCGGCCCAGTATTTGGCGCCCTCATGCAGCATGTAATAGTTTTCCTGCGTGCCGCCGATCCCGGTCGTGGCCATGCCCATGCTGGCGGCAAAATCTGCCGCGCCAAGGCTCATCGCCTGCAGCCGGGGGCTTGAGGCGGCGATCTCTTCGACATGGGCGATGCCGGCAGCAGATTCGATGATCACTTCCAGCGCAATGCGCCTTGAGCGGCCCTTGGCCGCCTCGACAGCGGTGACCAAGGCATCGACGGCATAGATATCGGCGGCATTGCCGACCTTGGGGATCATGATCTGGTCCAGCCGCTCTCCGGCCTGCTCAAGCAAATCGACCACGTCACGATACCACCAGGGTGTATCCAGACCGTTAATGCGAACCGACAGAGTCTTGTTGCCCCAATTGATATCGCCAATCGCCGCAATCACATTTTTGCGCGCCTGCTCTTTGTCGTCGGGCGCAACCGAATCCTCAAGGTCAAGGTTGATGACATCGGCGGCCGATCCCGCCATCTTTTCAAACAGCGCCTCGCGTGAGCCGGGACCGAAAAGCTGGCAGCGGTTCAGACGTGCGGGCGGAGCGGGTTGCGTGCGGAAGGACATATCTTGCCTTTCAGGTAAGGATGTTTCAATCAGCGCCACCGATGTGATAGATAATTGCTGCGCCAGCATCAAGCTGATTCTGCATCTGCGAAAAACCCAGCGTCTTGACGCCTCGCCGCTTTAGGCGCAGGACCGCGCTGCAAGCCTCTGGGACAGGAGAAACGACATGACCCGCACCGTCTATCTGAATGGCGACTATCTGCCGGAAACCGAAGCCAAGGTCTCGATCTTCGACCGGGGTTTCCTGATGGGTGACGGCGTCTATGAAGTGACGAGTGTGCTGGACGGCAAGATTTTAGAGTTTGCCGGTCACATGGCGCGGCTGACCCGATCACTGGCCGAGCTTGGGATGGGTAACCCCCTTAGCGAAGAGGAATGGCTTGAGGCGCATCGCCAGCTCGTCGCCCGCAATGAGGTGACCGAGGGCATGGTCTATCTGCAAGTGACCCGTGGCAACCCCGGTGACCGCGATTTTGCCTATCCGCCCGAGGAGACGCCGCAAACCGTCGTCATGTTCACCCAGTCCAAACCCGGCCTTGCGGACAATCCGCAGGCGAAAACCGGTGTGCGGGTGATCTCGCTGCCCGACCTGCGCTGGAGCCGCCGCGACATCAAGACGGTGCAGCTGCTTTACCCCTCGATGGCCAAGATGGAGGCCAAGGCCAAGGGCGTCGATGACGCCTGGCTGGTCGAGGATGGCTTCGTGACCGAGGGCACCTCAAACAACACCTATATCGTCAAGGACGGCAAGATCATCACCCGCCAGCTTTCGACCGACATCCTGCACGGCATCACCCGCAGTTCGCTGCTGCGCTACGCAGCCGAAGCGCAGATGCAGATCGAGGAACGCCCCTTCACCATCGCAGAGGCACAGGCAGCCGATGAGGCTTTCTTCACCTCGGCATCGGCTTTCGTGATGCCGGTGGTAGAGGTCGATGGCGTCACACTCGGCGCGGGCAAGCCCGGCCCGGTGGCAACCCGCCTGCGCGAACTCTATCTGGAAGAATCGCGCAAATCCGCAGTCTGAAGCCCGGATCAGAACCACCTGAACGAACAAGGCGCGGGGACCAACCCCGCGCCTCTTGCTTGCCAGAACCTGAACCGCTGCCTTAGCGCGAAGAGGTCTCCCGGACCACGCTGATGTCCCTTACGTCGCGCACTTCCGTATCGCGCAGCACGGCGATCGGTTCGCCATCAAGCAGCAGGCGAACGTCCGAGCCATCCTGAACCAGCTCATAGCGACCTTCGCCTTCGTAATCCTCTGCCAGCGTGACAGTGATGGTATCGGCGCTGCCATAACGGATATCCGCCTCGCCACCGATATCGCTGCGCAGCACCAGCTCATCCGCGCCGCTGCCACCATCGACGATATCGCCGGCGCCTGCATGAATGGTGTCATTGCCATCCCCACCCAGCAACGTATCCGGCCGCTCGGGGTCCGATGCATCGGGCGACAGAATCAGGTCATCGCCATCCTCGCCGTCGATAAAGACCGAACCACCATGATCCTCGATACGATCATCACCATCGCCGCCGGTGATCGAATGATTGCCGAGGTTGGTGATGATGGTGTCGTTGCCCGAGGCGCCGTCGATGGTGTCGTTCCCTTCATCCACGCCGGGGTTGTAGGCACCGTAAAGATCATCGTCTTTGCCCAAGTATATTTCGTCATCGCCCGCATCGGCAATCACGGTGTCATTGCCTGCGCCGGTGCCGATCAGATCATTACCCGCACCGCCATTGACCCTGTCATCGCCGTCATAGCTCAGGATGCCGTCATCGCCGTCGGTGCCGGTCATCTCATTATCCTCACCATCACCCTCGATCAGCTTGTCGGGATACAGCCGGGGATCATCCGAGGGACCCTCCGGCGGATGGTCGTCGTCATTGCTCGACACCAGCGAGCCGATGCCGGCAAGGCCAAGAAGGCCGAGCACCAGAAAAATGGTCTCATTCATCGCGAAATCTCCGAAGCGGTCGGCGGCAAGATAGACCGGCCCCGCCCTGCCCCGCAACTGCCCGCATTCCTGCGATGTCTTCCGTGGGCAAATATCCAGCAAGGGGAGGCCGCCGCACCGGCGGCGGACGGGGAACGCGAAGTTCCCCTGCGACCGCGCAGCTCAATGCCCCAGAATCTGGGAAAGGAACAGTTTGGTCCGCTCAGAGCGGGGGTTATTGAAGAACTCCTTGGGAGTGTTCTGCTCGACGATCTGCCCCTGATCCATAAAGATCACCCGATGCGCCACTGCCTGCGCAAAGCCCATTTCATGGGTAACGCACAGCATGGTCATGCCCTCTTCGGCAAGCTCGATCATGGTATCGAGCACCTCCTTGATCATCTCGGGATCCAGGGCCGAGGTCGGCTCGTCAAAAAGCATGATCTTGGGCCGCATGCATAGCGCACGCGCGATCGCTACCCGCTGTTGCTGCCCGCCGGAAAGCTGACCGGGGTATTTGTGGGCCTGATCGGGGATCCTGACCTTGGTCAGGAAATGCATGGCGATCTCTTCGGCCTCGCGCTTGGGAATCTTACGCACCCAGATCGGGGCAAGCGTGCAGTTCTCAAGAATGGTCAGATGCGGAAAGAGATTGAAGTGCTGAAACACCATTCCGACTTCCGAACGCACCTTGTCGATGTTCTTGAGGTCATGTGTCAGCTCGGTCCCATCGACGATGATCTTGCCGGCCTGATGCTCTTCCAGACGGTTGATACAGCGGATCAGCGTCGACTTGCCGGACCCCGAGGGGCCGGCAATGACGATACGCTCACCCCGGCTGACGACCAGATCGATATCGCGCAGGACGTGAAAAGTGCCGTACCACTTGTTGAGCTTGGCGATTTCGATGGCGGTTTCGCCGGTCATCGCGGGGGCTGCGTTGGTTTGTGCAGTCATGGTTGGCCTCCTTCAGCGGTGGTCGCGCTTCAGCCGGCGTTCCAGATACATGGAATAGCGCGACATGCCGAAGCAGAGGATGAAAAAGATCGCGCCGACAAAGATGTAGGGCTCCCAATAGGCGCCTTTCCATTCAAAGCTTGCGCGGATGGTGTCGGCCATCGCCTTTAACGGATCGAACAACCCGACGAACACGACCAGCGTCGTGTCCTTGAACATGCCGATGAAGGTCGAGACGATGCCAGGGATCGAGATCTTGAGTGCCTGCGGCAGGATGATCAGCCGCTGTGCTTTCCAATAGTCCAGCCCCAGCGCATCGGCTGCCTCGTACTGCCCCTTGGGCAGGGCTGCAAGCCCGCCACGGATCACCTCGGCCATATAGGCCGAGGCAAACAGCGTCACCATGATGATGACCCGCAGGATGATGTCGAAATTCGTCCCCGGCGGCAGGAAATAGTTCAGCAGCAGCGACGCCACGAACAGCAACGTGATCAAGGGCACACCGCGGATGAACTCGATGAACATCACCGCCAGCATCTTGATTACCGGCAGGTCCGAACGCCGGGCCAGCGCAAGGATGATCCCTGCCGGCAGGGACAGCGCGATACCCGCAACACCAATGGTGATCGACAGTACGAAACCGCCGAACTGGTCCGACGACACCGGCTGCAATCGCAAGGGCAGCACACCGGCCAGGGACGAGGTCAGGGGTCCGGCAGCGACCAGCCACCAGGCCACGGCCGCGACAACACCCAGCGCAAAGGCCAAAAGGCCGAACCGCGCCACCAGCAGGCGCCAGACGATAAAGCCGATCACGAAACCGGCCAGTGCCGCAATCTCACTCCACAGCGAACCGCCCCAAAGCAGCCAGACTGCGATGAACGGATAAACCAGGGTCGCCAGCAGCGACCAGCCGGGGCGGGTCTCGATCAGCGCGCTCCAGCCCAGCATGACCAGCGCGGCAGCCAGCAGCACCGCGCCACCCGCGCCAAGCAGGCTGGCAACCAGCAGCGTCAACACCACCGCCAGGCCTAGCACGATGCGTCGCGCCCGCTCGCTGTCCGCAAACAGCACCGGAGCAAGCGCAAGGAACAACAGGCCAAAGGCCAGCACCGGCCGCCAGTAAAGCGTCTGCGGATAAAAGCCGAACAGGAACTGATTCCAGCGATGTTTGATGATGGCAAAGCAGGCGCCATCCGTCCCCTGCCCCCAGGTCTCGGCAATGATCTGGCGGCATTCTGCCATGCTGTTTGCGTTCCAGACCCCGTGGACAAGCCATGGCCCGACAATGCTGGCCACCAGCCAGACGATGCCAAGACCGATCAGGGTCAGGACGATGTTCAGCGGCCCGGAAAACAGGTTCTCGCGCAACCATTTGATCGCCCCGGTCTCGGCCAGAGGCGGAGGTTCGGGCGGCAGCATGGTTTCGCGTACATAGGCAACGGTTTCTGCATGAGTGTCGCTCATCTCACCGCTCCTTCAGCTTGACGCGGCTGTTGAAGATGTTCATCCCGCCCGAAATGATCAGGCTTAGTGCCAGATAGATGCCCATCATCAGCACCATGCATTCCATCTCGCGTCCGGTCTGGTTCAGCGTGGTACCGCCCAGCGTGCCGCGCAGATCCATATAGCCGACCGCGATGGCCAGAGAACTGTTCTTGGTCAGGTTCAGATACTGCGAAATCAGCGGCGGCACGATCACCCGCAGCGCCTGGGGCAGCACCACCAGCGACATGGTCCGGCGTGGCCTCAGCCCCAGCGCGAATGCCGCCTCGGTCTGACCACGGCTGACAGCCAGAATGCCGCCGCGCACGATCTCGGCGATAAAAGCGCCGGTATAAAGGGTCAGCGCCAGCCACAGAACCACCAGCGCGTTATCAAGATTTATGCCATCGGCAAAGTTGAAGCCGCGCAGCACCGGCGGCACCAGATGCAGGCCGAAATACCAGGTCAACAGCAGCAGCGGCACGGCAAAGATCGCAAGGCTGATCCACCAGGTCGTCGGGCGGGTCCCGGTCCGGTCCTGCACCGCCTGCGCCCAGACCCGCAACCGCCGCCAGGCGATCCATGCGACAACGATGACCACGACATAGGCGATCAGCGCCCAGCTGATCGCTTCGCGCCCCAGGGCGATGGTGCCCGGCGGGTTGGTCATGCCCAGTGAGGGGATGGCGGTATAGCGGTTCGTCGGCGCGATCAGGTCAAACAGGATCATCTGCGCAGCAGGATTTTCGCCGCGATAGGCGTTCGGTGCGGGCATGACCTCGGTAAAGATCGCAAGGCAGACGAGAATCCACAAAAGCACCGGGATATTGCGAAACACCTCGACATAGATCGTCATCAGCCGCGCGATCAGCCAGTTCGAGGATAGTCTTAACACACCGACGACCACGCCCAGCACAGTGGCCGCAATGCAGCCCAACAGGGAAACCAGCAGCGTGTTCAGCAGCCCCACGATGGTGGCGCGCAGATGGGTGTCGTCTGAGTTGTAGGGAATGAGCTGTTGCGGAATGTCATATCCCGCACGGCGGAATAGAAAGTCAAAGCTGAGCGTTTTGCCCATCGCGGACAGGTTGCGCAGCGTGTTGTCGATCAGCCAGCTCGCCATCACCATGACAAGGATGAAGACAATCGCCTGCAAGGTCAGCGAGCGGTAGCGCCGATCATAGATCAGCATCGACAACCGGAACGGCGGATGGTCCGCCCCCGTGTAAGTCACCATATTTTAACCCCCTGTTTCCGGCTTGGATGTCGGGCCTTTGGCCTCTGTACTGCCGGTCAAGCCTGGGGGCGCCCGGGGGCATAGGGCCCCCGCGCGCCCTTTTTCAGATGCGATTACCGGAAGGGCATCGCATACATCAGGCCTCCCTGGGTCCATTGAGCGTTCAGGCCGCGCGCAAGGCCAATGGGGGTCTGCTCGCCAATGGTGGCAGCAAAGATTTCGCCATAGTTTCCGCCGGCCTTGATCGCCCGCTTGGCCCATTCGGCATCTAGGCCGATCATCTTGCCCAGCTCATCGGTCGTGCCCAGCAGACGCTGAACCTCGGGGTTGTTCGAGCTTTTTGCCAGCTCGTCGATATTGGCCGAGGTGACGCCGTATTCCTCGGCCGCGATCAGCGCGTAAAGGGTCCAGCGCGCGATATCAGCCCAGTTGCTGTCGCCATGGCGGACCGCCGGGCCGAGAGGCTCTTTCGAGATGATCTCGGGCAGGATGATGTGGTTTTCCGGGTCGGCAAAGCTTGCGCGCGTCGCGGCAAGACCTGATGCATCGGTCGTATAGGCATCGCAGGCGCCGGCCAGATACTGCTGCTCGCCCTCGGCATTGCTGTCGATGTTGACCGGCTGATACTCCATGTTGTTGGCTTTGAAGTAATCTGCCAGGTTCAGCTCGGTCGTGGTGCCGGTCTGGATGCAGATCGTCGCGCCGTTCAGCTCTTTGGCCGAGGACACGCCCAGATCTTTACGCACCATGAAGCCCTGACCATCGTAATAGTTCACGCCGATGAAATCGAGCTTGAGGTCGGTATCGCGCTGGAAGGTCCAGGTCGAGTTGCGGGCCAGAATGTCCACCTCGCCCGAGGAAAGGGCGGTGAACCGGGTCTGGCCGGTGGTCGGCACATATTTGATCTTGGTGGCATCGCCAAGAACGGCCGCAGCCAGCGCCTTGCAGAACGAAACGTCAAAGCCCGACCAGTTCCCGTTCGCATCGGGGGCGGCAAAACCGATCAGGCCGGTGTTCACGCCGCAATTCAGCACGCCGCGGGCCTTGACCTCTTTCAGCGTGTCTCCCTCTGCGGCCAGCGCGCCCGAGGCCGCCAGGGCGACCGCTGTCACAGAGCCGAAGAATACGGATTTCTTCATAGATTTCCCCACTGTTGTTCCCGGTCCCGCCGAGGAATGAGCCGTAACTGGGCCATTGGCGGGCCCGGTTTATGCAAGGAGGCTTTATACCCCCATAAGCGGCATTGTGCCGATAGGGGGCCATGCGTCAAGAAAGAACCCAAACCAGACGGTTCAGCTGCGACTAAGCTGCCAGAACCGTTCGGAACTGCGCAGGGCGACCAGACGGTTCCGGGCCGCCTCATCGGCCTCGGTATCCCGACCCCATCGTTGTGCCTGAAATTCTTCATCAATTCGTGACAGCGCATGGGCCGTATCAGCGTCGATCCGGCCCCGGATTACCGCCAGTCCAAGGATCAGCGAACCAGGCAGCGTCACAAGATCGTGCAACGCCGTCAGGCCGAATGGATCAAGCTCTGCCACCTCGGCATGCAGTTTTCCCAGCACCGCTGGTTCCTGCGGCACGGGAATCACGCCATGGGTGATGCGCAGGGGCGCCTTCAGTTCGGTCGCGGCCCAGTCGATCAGCGGGTCCCAGCCCTCGGCCTGAGCGCGGACAAGTGTTTCGGGCGCGTCGGCACGATAGGATAAAAGGTCGGTTCCGCCATATTCAGCAAGCATTGCCGCGACCTGGGCGAATTGCGGGATCACCTTTTCAATGGCCGAGTTCGCGGCACGGGTCAGCGGCATGTCCTGAGGATTGATCACATCCTCGACCGTCTGCCATTCTTCGGCAATGGCTTCGGCCAAAGCCCCAGCCGGCAGGATCAGCGGTTGCTTGCCCGGCGTGCGCAAGGGCCGCTCGTCCAAAAGAACCGTCCAGCCCCCGGCTTCCTTGCGCAGGTTCACGGATTTCCAGAACCGGCGCGCCTTCCATTCACTCATTCGCCCACTCCAACAGGGCGCGGGTCAGGGCGGGATAGTCCGGGGCGACCAGCCGCGCACCGGCCGCGTGCAGATCCTCGGCCGGGTGAAAGCCCCACTGGACGCCGAACCCGGCAACACCCGCCGCCCGCGCCATTTCCATATCGAAAACAGTATCGCCGATCATCACCGCCCGCCCGGCCTCGACCCCGGTTTCGGAAAGCGCGCTTTCCAGCATCGCCGGATGTGGTTTCGAAGGATGCCCGTCCGCCGATTGCCGGGTGATAAAACGTCGCGTCAGCCCATGCGCATCAAGGGTCGCCGCCAGCCCCCGCGCTGGCTTGCCGGTGGCAATACCCAAAAGCACCTCGTCCATCGCCGCCAGCGCATCCAGACAGTCCAGCGCGCCGGGATACAGCGGCGGCCGTGCCCCTGCCAGCCGTTCCGCGATGAATGCTTCGCGGTAGCCAGCGACGACGCGCTCGTGCAGGTCTGGCCCGGCCTCCGGCAACAGCCGCGCCACCGCCACCGGCAGTGACAGACCGACGATGGACAGGATGCGCGCCGGCTCCATCTCGGGCAGGCCTGCGCCTGCCATGGCGCTGTTCATCGCATGGGTAATCTCATGCTGGCTGTCAACCAGCGTGCCGTCGATGTCAAAGATGACCAGTTTCATGTTGCCTCGGCAAATGGGTCCTCGGGCACATCGTTTTCCGACCAGCCCAGTGTTTTCCACGTCCGGACCATGTGGTCGGGCAAGGGCGCGGTCACAGTGATCAGCTTTTTGGTGATCGGATGCTCGAAACGGATCATCCGAGCGTGCAGATGCAGTTTGCGGCTGATCTCTCCGCCAAGCTGGGCGCCCCATCCGTCACCGGGGTTTTCCTGACCCGAACCGCCATATTTGCCGTCGCCCACAATGGGATGGCCGATCCCGGCCATATGGGCGCGCAGCTGATGGGTGCGGCCCGTCACCGGGACCATGGCAACCCATGCCGTGCGGCTGCCCAAAGCGTCCAGCACCGCAAAATCGGTATGGGCGCGCTTGGCCCCTTCGGTCGAGGCGACGGCAGAAGGATGCACGGTCATCATCTTTTCGCCTTCGCCGCCGCGCCCACGTCCCGGTGCCTTGACCAGCCCGTATTTGATCGACCCCATGCGCGGGCTGGGCACGCCGGCCACCGCCGCCCAGTAGATCTTGCGGGTCAGGCGATGGCGAAACGCTTCGGACAAAGAGCGTGCGATCCGGTCGGTGCGCGCCAGCAGCAAAACACCCGAGGTGTCCTTATCCAGACGGTGCACCAGCTTGGGCCGGTCCTTGTAGCCAAACATCAGCGCCGCGGTCAGCCCGTCCACGTGCCGGTCCCCCTGCCCCGAACCACCCTGAGAAGGCAGGCCCGGAGGCTTGTTCAGCGCAATGATATGTTCGTCGCGCCACAAGACGCAGGACTGGATCATCTCGGCATCGGACTGTTTCACCGCCGCCCTGGGACGGGCGGGCACAGGTCCCGAGGCCGCCACAGGCAACGGCGGCACACGTACCTCTTGGCCCGCCTCAATGCGGGTATTGGCTTTGACCCGTCCACCATCGACGCGCAACTGACCGGTGCGGCACCATTTCTCGACCGCGCCCTGGGTCAGCTGGGGAAAACGCTTTTTCAGCCAGCGGTCGATACGCTGATCGCCTTCGTCCGCGCTGACGCGGATGGTTTGCACGCCGCTCACGAGAACAGCCCCCGACCAATGACCAGCCCCATGACCACCGCCGCAAGCGACAGGATCACCGAGCACAGCACATAACCCAGCGCAACCGCGCCCGCGCCACGCTCCCACAGCGTTGCCGTATCCAGTGCAAACGCGGAAAAGGTCGTAAAGCCGCCCAGCACCCCGGTCAGCAGAAAGGGCGCGAGATGCTGCCCGCCGCGATGCGCGAGCAAGGCCGCAAGCAGCCCCATCGCCAGGCAGCCGACGATGTTCACGATCAACGTGCCCAGAGGAAAACCCTGTGTCATCCGCCCGGCCAGAATATTGACGCCGTAGCGCGCAGCGGACCCCAAGGCCCCGCCCAGCCCGACCTGAAGAAATGTATGTGTCATGCCTTGTCCTCTGTCCGCCGCTTCTGGCGCAGCCCGGCGAACCATTCAACGCGCTTTTTCAACTCACGCTCGAAACCGCGTTCGACGGGCAGATAGAAAACCGGCCGCTTCATGTCGTCGGGGAAATAATTCTGACCCGAGAATCCGTCCTCGGCGTCGTGGTCATAGCGATAGCCCGCACCATAGCCCTGATCGGCCATCAATCCGGTCGGTGCGTTCAGAATATGCTTGGGCGGCATCTGGCTGCCCGAGCGTCGCGCCAGATCTCGCGCCGCTTTATAGGCGACATAGCCGGCATTCGATTTGGGCGCCAGCGCCAGATAGATCGTGGCCTGCGCCAGCGCCAGCTCTCCCTCGGGGCTGCCCAGCCGTTCGTAAAGTGCCCAGGCGTCAAGGCAATGGCGTTGCGCGGCAGGATCGGCCAGGCCGATATCCTCGACCGCCATACGGGTCAGGCGGCGGGCGAGATAGCGCGGGTCCTCTCCGCCTTCGAGCATACGCGACAACCAGTACAGCGCCGCATCGGGATCACTTCCACGCACCGATTTGTGCAGGGCCGAGATCAGATTGTAATGCTCATCACCCGACTTGTCGTATTTCGCCGCGCGCCTCATCAAACGCTGCGCCAGTTGGTCGGTGTCGAGCTTGCCCGGGACCCGCCAGGCCATCACCTGCTCGATCAGGTTCAGCGCGGCGCGGCCATCGCCATCTGCCATCTCCAGCAGCCGGTCGCGCGCCTCGGCGGTCAGGGGCAGCGGGCGATCAAGCTCTTTCTCGGCCCGCTGCGCCAGACGTTCCATATCGGCAAGGCTCAGCCGCTCCAGCACGATGACCTGAGCGCGGGACAACAGCGCGGCGTTCAGCTCAAAACTAGGGTTTTCGGTAGTGGCACCGACCAGCGTGATGGTGCCATCCTCCATATGCGGCAGGAAACTGTCCTGCTGCGCCTTGTTGAAACGATGGATCTCGTCCACGAACAAAAGCGTGCCCCTGCCTTGCTGGTGACGCAGACGGGCTGCGTCAAAAACCTTGCGCAGTTCGGGCACACCCGAAAAAATCGCCGAGATCTGCACGAAAGCCAGGTCGGTTTCCTGTGCGAGCAGACGCGCGATGGTGGTTTTCCCAACCCCCGGCGGCCCCCAGAGAATCAGCGACGACAGGCTGCCGGCATGCAGCATGGCGCCAAGTGGCCCGTCCGGGCCCAGCACCTTGTCCTGACCAACGACATCAGCCAGCCGTGCCGGTCGAATCCGGTCGGCCAGAGGACGCGCCACAGCGCGCGCAGGTTCGCCCGAGGCGGGCGCGGTATCAAACAGATCAGCCATGCGGACGGTATGTTACGCCGCCCGCATCATCGGCGAAAGGCCCTGCACCCGATGCCGCGCATCAGTGCATCTTTGCCGCAAGGTTGATCGAGACACACTGGAAGTAACCGTCATCAATCCAGACCACCGGCCCCATGGCCTGCGCATCAAGCCCGCAGGGCACCAGCCAACGCGGCCAGTTCGAGGCGACAAGGCACACCAGACGCGTGGCACCCAGATTACGCGCCGAGTTCGTCATCTCTTGCACCAGGTTCAGGTGAACGCGGCGACGTTCACGCTGGGGGACGTCGTGATTGACGAACAGCCTGCTTGCCTCCCACGTCCCGGGATCGACCGGGGCCGGCTCATCAAGCAGGTTCTGAGGGATCGAACCGCCCAGAAGATCAAGCTGGGCATCGCGAATCATGTAAGAGTACATGCCGCAGTGCGCCGTGGTGGGCGTCAGCCGAACTCCAGCCAGTACCTGCCCGTTCTGATGGATCGCCACCCAACGGCTCATCGGGGTGTCATATTGATCGAACTCCATATCGTCCGTCTGGGGCAGATCCCAGCACTTCTGGACGATGAAGCTTTGCTTGCGTGCACGAAAGATATTCGCGAACAGCTCGCCATGGATGTGCAGGTTAGCAAAGGAAAGGGTGGTGGTCTGCATGCTCTTCTCCTGGGGTTGCGGTGGTACTGGCCCCCAGGTGTAAACCGCAATGGTTAACGCAACGTCCTACAGCAGGCGGTAATCCTTGGCCCGTTGCAGCGCTTCGGCAGTCGTTCTTGCCATCAGCCTTTCGCGCGCCGAGATCAGACGAGCTTTGAATGCGCTTTCCGTAATGCCAAGCTTTGCAGCCGCCGCTGCATGACGATCGCCCTCTGCGATACACCGAAGGGCCTCTTGCTGAGCCTTCGTCAGGCTCTCCGGCGGCTCCGTAATTTCGTGAAGCCGACGTATCGTCGCCGAGATCACATCAATCTCATCATCCGTGAACTCCCGCCTGTCATGAGCAAAGGCAGCGATGGTACGCGATTTGATCGGCCCATGAGCCACCACCACACCATAAGGCAGGCCGTGATCTGCTGCGTCCTGAAGGATCGAAAAGGGGTCGGGAATCGGCAGCACGCTCCAGCGGCATACGCCTGTTGTCGAGAATCCCCAGGCAATCGTCGGGTCGCGCAAGGCATAGGCGCGCTCGGAATAACGCTGCGTCCACTCCTTGTTATAGGTCTGGAACTGCATCAGGGGCGCAGCAAAGCGGATGTGCAAACCGATAAAGTAGCCCGCGGGGGCCAGCTTTTTCAGTTTGGCGAGTGCTGCGTTGATTTCCGCGCGAGACGACATGACTATTTGTACAGATTGCTTTTACCTCAGGTCATCAAGAAAATTGGCATGTATTACAGGGTATTCAAGCAATACTGTATTAAGAAGCAACGTTTTTTCTGCCGCCGTCGTCTCTCCTCGTCGGCGCCGGGGGTTGTTGTCATCTTCGCAGACACCAATGACGGCCCGGCGCACCCCTGTTTTCCATACCTTTTCCATAAGCCGCCACAACTATTTGAAGAACTGTAGAAATTCTATCTACCGTTGCTTGCAGAGCTTGTTGTGGCAACTGTTGCAAAAAGGCCCGCAGCCATCTGGCGTGGCTGCGGGCCCAAGATTCGCTTAACCGCAAGAAACGGTTAGACTTCTCACGATTCGTCGGTGGCCGATTCGGCTTCCAGACGGGCACGGTCAGCCGCACCCTTGGCGCTGGTGTCGCGCTCGACGAACTCGATGATCGCCATGGGTGCCATGTCGCCATAGCGGAAACCGGCTTTCAGAACACGGACATAGCCGCCCTGACGGTCTTTGTAGCGCGGGCCGAGAATCTCGAACAGTTTGGCAACGTGGCTGTCCTGTTTCAGCTGGGCAGCCGCCTGACGGCGGGCGTGCAGGTCGCCGCGCTTGGCCAGCGTGATCAGCTTCTCGATGACGGGGCGCAGTTCCTTGGCCTTGGGCAGAGTCGTCTTGATCTGCTCATGCTCGATCAGCGAGCCAGCCATGTTGGCGAACAGCGCCTTGCGGTGTTCGTGGGTACGGTTCAGACGGCGATAACCGCGGGCGTGACGCATGATATGTCTCCTTTACGTCTTTTTGCTTTGTCCGGCAGCCCATGCGTGCGGGCCGCTCTCCTTGGGGCGGAATGCCCGGTACTCCGGGGGCGACATGCGCCCCCGGTATTCGTGATCAGAACTGGTCGTCGAAACGCTTGGCCAGATCTTCGATGTTTTCCGGCGGCCAGTCCACAACATCCATACCGAGATGCAGGCCCATGCCCGAGAGCACTTCCTTGATCTCGTTAAGCGATTTGCGGCCGAAGTTCGGAGTGCGCAGCATCTCGGCTTCGGTCTTCTGGATGAGGTCGCCGATATAGACGATATTGTCGTTCTTGAGGCAGTTCGCCGAACGCACCGACAGCTCCAGCTCGTCCACTTTCTTGAGCAGGCGCGGGTCGAATTCCAGCCCATCCTCGGCATCCGAGCGGGTGGCCGTCTCGGGCTCTTCGAAGTTGACGAAGACCGACAGCTGGTCCTGAATGATACGTGCGGCATAGGCCACGGCATCTTCCGGGGTCAGCGAACCGTCGGTTTCAACCTTCATGGTCAGCTTGTCATAGTCCAGCACCTGGCCTTCGCGGGTCGGCGTGACTTCGTAGCTGACACGCTTGACCGGCGAAAAGATCGCGTCGATCGGAATCAGGCCGATGGGCGCATCCTCGGGACGGTTCTTGTCGGCGGCGACATAACCCTTGCCGTTGGCAACGGTCAGTTCCATGTGCAGCTCGGCGCCGTCATCAAGATGGCAGATGATGTGGTCGCGGTTCAGGATGGTGATGCCAGCGGTTTCCTGGATATCACCAGCCTTGACCTCGCCCGGACCCTTGGCCGACAGCGTCAGCCGTTTGGGCGCATCGACTTCCATCTTCAGCGTCACGCCCTTGAGGTTCAGGACGATGTCGGTGACGTCCTCGCGCACCCCCGGGACAGAGGAGAACTCGTGCAGCACGTTGTCGATCTGCACCGAGGTGATGGCCGCGCCCTGCAACGAGGACAGCAGCACACGGCGCAGCGCGTTGCCCAGCGTCAGGCCAAAGCCGCGCTCAAGCGGTTCCGCCACGACGGTGGCCACGCGGGACGGATCGGCACCCGGCTTGATTTCAAGCTGGGTCGGCTTGATCAGTTCAGCCCAATTCTTGTGGATCATGCGATTGCCTCCATACCAGTTTCCGACCCATGACCGACAGTCGGAAACGCCCGAGGTGATAAGCGAAAAGCGCGCCCGCGCCGAAAAACGGCGCGAAGCGCGTCAAAGTCTTGACCGATCAGACCCGGCGGCGCTTCGGCGGGCGGCAGCCGTTGTGCGCGATCGGGGTAACATCGCGGATCGCAGTGATGTTGAAGCCAACCGCAGCCAGCGCACGCAGCGCCGATTCGCGGCCCGAGCCGGGGCCCTGAACTTCAACTTCCAGCGTGCGAACGCCATGTTCCTGTGCCTTACGGCCAGCGTCCTCAGCGGCCATCTGGGCGGCATAGGGGGTCGATTTACGCGAACCCTTGAAGCCCATGGTGCCGGCCGACGACCAGGCAATAGCGTTGCCCTGCACGTCCGAGATCAGGATCTTGGTGTTGTTGAAGGACGAATTCACATGCGCCACGCCAGCGGCGATGTTTTTGCGTTCCTTGCGCTTGATGCGAGTCTTATCGCGTGCCATGTCCGTTCCCCCTTACTTCTTCTTGCCGGCGATGGGTTTCGCCGGGCCCTTGCGGGTGCGGGCATTGGTGTGGGTGCGCTGGCCGCGCACCGGCAGGCCGCGACGATGACGCAGGCCGCGATACGAGCCGAGGTCCATCAGACGCTTGATGTTCATCTGCGTCTCACGGCGCAGGTCGCCTTCGACGGTCAGGTTGGCGTCGATGTATTCGCGGATCTGCAGAACTTCAGCGTCCGACAGGTCATTCACGCGGCGCGCCGGATCGATACCGACAGCCTGAATGATCTGTTCGGCGAATTTCGGGCCGATCCCGTGGATATAGGTCAGAGCGATAGGGACGCGTTTCCCCGTCGGAATGTTGACGCCAGCAATACGAGCCACGCGTGTTTCCTTTTCCATGTTGCGGTTCCGTAATGCCGGAACCTTTTTTCACAACCAAAGACCCGAAAGCCGTGCCTTCGGGCCTAAAGCTACACCTGAGACTCAGGTGATTCTCTTCCGAGATGCTGCGAATTAAGGGATTTGCTGGTCAAGGTCAACCCTGACCCGGAAACCTGTCCATAATCCGCGAGATCTGGCCGGCAACCTCATCAATCTCGGCAAGGCCATCGACCGTATGCAGGTTCCCCTTGACGTAGAAGTAACCGATCAGCGGCGAAGTCTTTTTGTAATACTCCATCAACCGCGTCTTGAGGCTTTCCTCATTGTCATCGGCGCGACGACGCAGGTCGGTCGAGCCACAGACATCGCAGACCCCCGGCTCTTTCGTCGGCTTGGTCACATCGTGATAGACCTCACCGCAATTGCCGCAGGTGAAACGGCCGGTGATGCGCGAAACCAGCGCCGCGTCATCGACCCGCATCTCGATCACGGCATCAACGCGCTGATCCATTTCCGCCATCAGCGATTGCAGCGCGTCGGCCTGTGCCAGAGTGCGCGGGAAGCCGTCAAAGATGAAGCCCTTACCGCGCTGCGCCAGTTTTTCCCGGATCAGACCAATGACAATCTCATCCGTCACCAGCTCGCCCCGGTCCATGACCTCAGCCACGCGCTTGCCCATCTCGGTGCCCGAGTTGCGCGCTTCGCGCAGCATATCGCCGGTCGAGAGCTGGACGAGACCGCGCTCGTCGATCAGACGCCGCGCCTGGGTGCCTTTGCCTGCGCCGGGCGGGCCCAGCAGAATGATGTTGATCGCCATGTCTCGTCCCTCTCCTACCCTTATGGTGGGCTTGCCTCAGCGACGCGCGGGGGCCTTGCGCGTCTTCGCCTTGCCACGCTTGCCGCGCAGCTGCGATTTCTCAATCAGACCTTCGTACTGATGCGCCAGCAGGTGGCTCTGCACCTGGTTGATCGTATCCATGACCACGCTGACAACGATCAGCACCGACGTTCCGCCAAAATAAAAGGGGATCGCCAGCTGGTTACGGATGACCTCAGGCAAAAGGCAGACAAAGGTCAGGTAGGCCGAACCAATGACCAGCACCCGGGTCACGACATAGGTCAGATAATCCTCGGTCCGTTTGCCGGGACGAATGCCCGGAATGAACCCGCCCTGATTCTTCAGGTTCTCGGCCACATCCTCGGTCTTGAAGCTGACGTTGAACGTGTAAAAGTAGGTAAAGAACACGATCAGCGCCGCAAAGAACAGCAGGTAAAGCGGCTGGCCGGGGCCAAAATAGGCAAGGATCGTCGACATGATCGGGCCCGTCTGGTTGCCCGAGAAAGTCGAGATCGTGACCGGCAACAGCAGCAGCGAGCTGGCAAAAATCGCCGGGATCACGCCCGCCGGGTTCACCTTGATCGGCAGGTGCGAGGACTGGCCGTCATAGATCTTCATCCCGACCTGCCGCCGCGGGTACTGGATGTGGATCTTGCGAAGCGCCCGCTCCATGAAGACCACAAAGGCAATCACTGCGGCGACCATGACGATCACGCCCAGAATCACCGGAGTCGAGATTGCACCCGAACGGCCTTGCGCCAGAAACTGTGCCAGATGGGCCGGAATTTCAGCAACGATGCCGACAAAGATGATCAGCGAAATACCGTTGCCGATGCCGCGAGCGGTAATCTGCTCACCCAGCCACATCAGGAACATGGTGCCGCCGACCAGCGTGATCACGACCGAGGCGCGGAAGAACATCCCCGGTTCATGGGCAAGGTTGCCGTGCTCAAGACTGACCGCCAGACCCCAGGCCTGGAACAGCGCCAGCGCGACCGTACCATAACGGGTGTATTGGTTGATCTTCTTGCGGCCCTGTTCGCCCTCTTTCTTGAGCTGCTCAAGAGCCGGCACCATGGAAGCCAGCAGCTGCACAATGATCGAGGCCGAGATATAGGGCATGATGCCAAGCGCAAAGATGCCCATGCGTCCCAGCGCACCGCCGGTGAACATGGACAGGATTCCGCCCAGACCAGCCTGCGCCTGATCCATGAAATTGCGCAATGCGGCGCCATCAATGCCGGGCACCGGGATATAGGTGCCAAGGCGGTAGATAATGAGAAGTCCGAGGGTGAACCAGATTCTCTGACGCAGCTCGGTCGCCTTGCCGAGCGCGCCCCAGGAAAGGTTCGCGGCCATCTGTTCTGCGGCTGACGCCATGCTTAAGCCCCTTCGTGGCAGCGCCGCCGGATCGTTTCCCGATCCCGCGGCGCCTGGAAAACTCGATAGCTATCTATGGGGCGCGGGCGCGCCCTTCAACAGCTTATTCGGCCGCGGAAGCGTCAGCGGCTTCTTTTGCCGGACGGGTGACGGTGACCTTGCCACCAGCTTTCTCGACAGCTTCGACCGCCGATTTCGACGCGCCGGTCACGGTCAGGTTCACGGCAGCCTTCAGCTCACCCTTGGCCAGCAGACGCACGCCATCGCGCTTGCGGCGAATGACACCGGCAGCAACCAGCGCATCCTCGTTCAGTTCGGCTTTTACGTCCAGCTTGCCGGCGTCAATGAACGTTTGCAGCTGGCCAAGATTGACCACCGCGAATTCAAGACGATTCGGTTTGCTAAAGCCACGCTTGGGCAGGCGGCGGTAAAGCGGCATCTGGCCGCCTTCATAGCCATTCAGCGCGACGCCCGAACGCGAGGTCTGACCTTTGATACCACGACCGGCGGTTTTACCCTTGCCCGAGCCGGGACCACGGGCAACGCGCTTTTTCTTGCGCGAGGCGCCGGGATTGTCGTGCAGTTCATGCAGTTTCATATCGCTTCTCCTTGGCCGGAAGCGCCCCATGAAGCGAAAAGGGCGAACACGGCATTCTTGATTGAGTCGGTGCCGATGGGCACCGGGGGTCTTTATACAGCGCAGGCGCCGCGGTCAACAAGCTGCCGTTACCCTGTGGGGTTTGGTCGCACAGCCCTTCGGCCTGACTCAAAACTCGACCCATGTTCCGATCCTTACCGCCGTCTCCCCCGCTCCGCTCAGAGGCAGAACCGCGCCGACTTCCAGTCTTACGGGGCCAGCCAGATCCCGCACCACTGTGGTTGCGAGACTCGCTGAAAAGCCGGTATCCGTGCGATCCTCAAATCGCAACTGGTTGATCAGCATCATTGTGTCGGTCGTATGCCAGCCGAATGTCAGCTCAGCCTTGGCGGTCGCCTCTGGCGTCAGATAACTAAACAGCCCCGCCCCTTGCGAGGCGAGTTCGGACCAAGCCTCCCCATCCTTCCAGCGTAGTGCGACCCGGTAACGGGCCTCGACCGAAAGCCAGCCGCCACCATGCAGGGCGCGCAACAGCGGAAGTGCATCCCAACCCCTGTGAACCGCACCGGGTTTGCCGGAG